>JALXDT010000212.1 GCA_027070475.1 Candidatus Aminicenantota bacterium
GAACAAGAAGTTCCAAGAAGAGGTTATGGAAGAATGAGTTTAAAAGCATTGAGTATTGAATTAAAAACATCTCCCGATAAAATTATTGAAATTTTAAAAGCTAATGGGATTGAAGCAAAGGAAGAAGATAGTTTGAAAGATATTAGTGAAAGAATCGATAAGAGCCCCCACGATATCTATGAAATCATAAGAAAGAATTTGTAAAAATAAAAAATTATCAATTTGACATATATATGTTTTTTTGGTATTTTTAAAGAGCTGTGGTATTAATAAGTTATTCTAATAGAGAATTAAGTGTAAAAATTGTTTATTATGGGGCGGGTCTTAGCGGAAAGACTACAAACCTTTACTATATATACAAGAAGACTCAAGAGGATTTTAGAGGCGAGCTTGTAAGCCTTGATACAGACACTGAAAGAACTCTCTTTTTTGATCTGCTTCCAATGGAGGTAGGTAAAATTATGGATCTTACTACAAAAATTCAACTATACACTGTTCCGGGGCAGGTACACTATAATAGCACGAGAAAACTTGTTTTAAAAGGTGTCGATGGAATTGTTTTTGTCGTGGATTCTCAGGCTCCACTTCTTGAGGCAAATATTGAGAGCCTGGAAAATTTAAAACAAAATCTGAAAGACTATAATTTATCACTCACAGATATTCCAGTTGTATTTCAATATAATAAAAGAGATTTAAAAAATATATTACCAGTTGAGACTTTAAACAAAAAGCTTAACCCCTATGGATTTAAATATTTTGAATCGATTGCCACAACAGGTAAAGGCGTTTTTGAAACATTAAGGGAAATTACGAGACTTACCCTTGATTCGGTCAAGAATATTATTGTAGAAACAGGAAGAAGGGGAATAATAGCTGAAGAGGTTCAGAACTTAAAAGAAGCTTCAAAGAAAAAGAAAAAAAAGGCTAAAAAGGAAATCTCACAAGAGCAAGAAAATAATATTAAAAAAGAAGAAGAGAAAAAAGAAACAGTATTTGTTTCAAGGGAAGAAATAGATGAAATTGAGGATATCGAGGATATTGAAGATATTGGAGCAGAAAAGTCAGATGAGATTGAAATAGAAAAGGTTGATGAAATAGATGAGAAAAAAGAGACAGAGGATAAGAACCCAAATGAAATTGAAATGAAGGAGAGTAAAGAGGAAGAAGTTGAAGATAAAAAAGAAGAAAGTGAGGATTTAAAGGGTGAGGAAGAAAAGGAAAAAGCAACACCGAAAGAGAGTAAAAAGATAAAAGTAGAGTCTGAGAAAGAGAAAGAGGAAAAGAGTGATATAAATATTATTAAAAAAAATTTAAGCCTCAGTGTGAACAAAAAGATTTTGGATAAATCCACACATTTATGGTTACAATTTAATACTCCAGAAGGGGTTATTATTAAAAAATGGAAGATTTCGAAAGAAAAAATAAAAGACGGAGCCAATCTACATTTGAATATTGAACTAAAGATTAAATGAGAAATTTTAAATTACTATTAATTCTGGTATTTTTACTAATCGGAGGAGGTTGTCAATATTTACAAAAAACCGATATTGTTCCTCGGTCACCTAAAGAAGACACAATAGAAACATTACTTTCGGATGCTAAGGAGATGTTAGGGAAAGCTCAAAGAGCATTTTCTGATGGTAAGATAGAAGAAGGGAGAGAACTTTTAGATGATGCTGTTAATGTGTTTATCGATGCTCCGGAGGAAATAAAGTCTGAAGTTAAATATAGAGAGTACTTTACTTTAATTGTAAATAAAGCAGCGGATATAGAAGATTCCGTAGAAGAAGGAAATAATTCTGATCTTTTGATAGGAAATACTCCATTGCCATCAATTACAAGAAAAGAAGCTCAGAAAATTAAGGAAGAAGTTGAAGAGGAATCAAAAAAGATAAAGTATGGAATACCTGTTGTTATAAATGATTATGTAACAAAGTTTATCAAGGTTTATACCGGTAAAAGAAAAGAATCTCTTGAGATAGGTATAAAAAGATCAGGTAAATATTTACCTATGATTCTTAAGATATTAAAAAAATATGAACTTCCTGAAGAGCTCTCTGTTTTACCTCTTCTTGAGAGTAATTATAAGATTAAGGCTGTATCAAGAGCCAGAGCGAAGGGATTATGGCAATTTATGAGAGGAACAGCTTTACTTTTTGGTCTAAGAGCAAACTGGTGGATAGATGAAAGATACAATCCGGAGAAGGCAACCGAAGCAGCCGCAAAACTTTTAAAACACCTTTACAAAAAATACAATGACTGGTATCTTGCTCTGGCTGCTTATGATGCAGGAGAGGGAAAGGTTGACAGAGCTCTGAGGAGAGTTAGAGGTAATACATTCTGGGATCTTCAGAGGACAAGACATCTTAAAAGGGAAACAAAGAACTATATACCAGCATTTATTGCTCTTGTCATTATTACGAAGGATCCGGAAAGATTTAATATAAAGGTGGACAGAGATCCTCCTCTGAGATACAAAAAAATAGTTGTTCCATCTCCTATTGATTTGAGAATAGCGGCAAAAAGATTGGGTATAAGCTATTATACTCTAAAACAGTATAACCCCGAACTTTTAAGGCCAATTACCCCATATTTTTTAAGAAGATATGAGTTAAAGGTTCCTCCTTCAATTCCTGATGAGAAAGTTTTCAGCCTGAAAAAACTTCCTGTGAAAAAGAGAATAAAGTGGATTGAACATAGAATAAGAAGGGGCGAGAGTTTGTATTATATTGCAAGAAAGTATGGTGTATCTGTAAGCTCAATAAAATCTTACAATAATTTAAGGTCAAATCTTATCAGACCCGGTAGGATTCTTCTGATACCGGCACCAGGCACTGTTAGTTATGGGACCAGAACAAAGAGAAAAAACAGGATTGTCTATAAAAAATTAAATAAAAAATCTTTCTTTTATAAAGTAAAGAAAGGGGACACATTGTATAAAATATCAAGGGAATACAATATTCCCGTAAAAAAAATCAAACAGTGGAATCATTTAAGGGGAAATAGAATCTTTCCGGGGGATAAATTAATCATATATAGGGGGTAAATTATGCCTTCAGCTGTTTTAAGCTGTTATTTTATAGGAATAGAGGCAGAGAAGGTTATAATAGAAGCTGATATTTCAAAGGGTACTCCCCTTTTTAGCATAGTAGGCCTTCCAGAGGCTGCTGTGAAGGAGAGTAAGGAAAGAGTAAACTCAGTTCTGAAAAACAATGGATGGAAACCTGCCCTTAAAAGGATTCTTGTTAATCTTGCTCCTGCGGATGTGAAAAAAAGCGGAGCTCACTATGATCTTCCAATCGCAATCTCTCTTCTTGCTGAAAGTAAAATAATAGAAAACAAAAACATACAGGATTATATTTTTATGGGAGAATTATCCCTTGAAGGGAAAATAAGAAGAGTAAGCGGAGTTCTCTCTGCCTCAATTTTAGCAAAGAGAGAAGATAAGATTTTAATCATACCAAAGGAAAATTTAAAAGAAGCCTCTTTAATAGAAAATGTGAGAGTATTGGGTTTTAAAAATATAAAAGAGGTCGTGAGTTTTCTTAACGGAGAATTTTATCCTGAACAACATATAATAAGGGAAGAGAATGATTTTTTACCGGATTATGAAATTGATTTTTCGGAGGTAGCGGGACAGTATCATGTTAAAAGAGCAATTGAAATTTCAGCAGCAGGAGGTCATAATCTTCTCATGGTGGGGCCACCGGGTTCGGGTAAATCAATGCTCGCAAAAAGGATTCCTACGATTCTTCCCAAAATGTCTGTGGATGAGATAATTGAAACCACAACAATTTACAGCATAGCAAAAAAGTTGGATAAAAAAACGCCCTACATAAAAAACAGACCTTTCAGATCTCCCCACCACACGATTTCCGATGTTGGATTGATTGGAGGAGGACAGCCTCCTACTCCCGGAGAAGTTAGTCTTGCTCACAATGGTGTTTTGTTTTTGGATGAATTGCCTGAATTTAAAAGAAGTGCTCTCGAGGTTTTAAGACAACCACTGGAAGATAAGAAAGTTCAGATAGTGAGAGCCTCTTCAAGTGTAAGCTATCCTGCAAACTTTATTCTTGTCGGGGCAATGAATCCCTGTACTGATACTGTTGCCGGGGAGGATTGTCCTCACTATATAAGAAAAAGATATTATTCGAGACTTTCAAAACCCCTCCTTGATAGAATAGATATAATAGTGGAAGTTCCGAGAGTGGCCGTTGAGGAAATCAGATCTGAGAGAGCAAGGGAAAGTTCTGAGGAAATCCGCAAAAGGGTTGAAAAAGTCAGGGATTTTCAAAGGGAAAGATTCGGAACAACTCTTAAAAAAAATGCTGATATGAGTAAAAAGGAGATAAAAAAGTATATTAAAATAAACAGCTCATCTCAAAAGCTTCTGGATTTTTCCGTTGAAAAATTTCAACTTTCCGCAAGATCTTATGATAAAATACTTAAACTTTCAAGGACAATTGCAGACCTTGAAGGGAGTGAAAAAATCGAGGAATCCCATATTGCCGAAGCTATTCAATACAGGCTATATGAAGATTCCCTGCTTTTTTAGAGGAGAGAGACAATGAAAAGAGAGATAGTAAAAAATTTATATTATGACGGAGATAGCTCCTTTTCCTTTTATTTGTTAAGGGGAGAGAAAAACATATTAATTGATACAGCTACACTTAATAGAACGGAAAAACTTAGAGCTTTTGTCATTAACACCTTAAAGGAAAGCGAAAAACTTGATTACATACTTTTAACCCATTCCCACTATGACCACTGCGGAGGGGTTCCTATGCTCTATGAACTTTTCCCCGAAGTTAAAGTCATAGCATCAGAAAGGACAGCTTCAATATTTTCAAAGGATAAAGCAAAAAATTTCATAAAGGAGATGAACAGAGCTGAAGCAAAAGGTTTTGATAAATTTGATAATTATGAAAATTTGAATGTAAACAGAGTGGTTAAGGAAGGGGATAAAATCTCTAACGGAGAATTTGAGTTAAAAGTTCTTGAAACTCCGGGACATACAAAATGCTCAATATCCTTTTATGAAGAAAACAAAAAGTTATTGTTTCCCGGTGATGCGGTCGGAATATTTGAAAAAAACGGTGAAATAAAACCTCTCTTTTTTTCAAACTATTCAACTTACGTTAAATCTCTGGATAGACTTGCCAGACTTGATGTTAATATTTTAGCTTTACCTCACAATAGACCGATTGAGGGAAAGAAGGCCTCGGAATTTTTAAAGAGATCCTTTGAAAAAACCATTGAAATCGGGGAAAAAATAAAAGCATTGGTTGTTAAAGGACAGACGGAGGAAAAAATCGTTAATGAATATCTTCTTAGAATTTTTAAAAAAGAGAATGCAATAGATCAACCAATGGAAACATTTATGCTCAACCTTTACTCCTTAGTCAGAGCCATTCAGAAAGAGGTTTGAGAAAGTTTCTTTTCTGCTTTTATTCCTAAAAAATACAACTTTAAATTAAAGAATCTTATTATCAAATCTATTTATTGATAGTTTCATATTCAATACTTTGATTATTTTCATAGCTTTTTCATCAGCTCAGGAATAATTTTGTGTAAATCTCCCACAAAACCATAGGTGGCAATATCAAAAATAGGGGCTTCCGGATCAGAGTTTATTGCAATGATTATATCACTTGAGCGCATACCCACCTGATGCTGGATAGCTCCCGAGATTCCACAGGCAATATAAATTTTAGGAGCAACGGTTGTTCCCGTCTGTCCTACCTGATGGGGATATGAAATCCAGCCCGCATCAACAACAGCCCTTGAAGCTCCGACAGCCGCGCCAAGCTTTTTTGCAAATTCATATATAAGATTCATATTTTCTTTACTTCCGACTCCTCTACCAGCAGAAACTATTACTTCCGCCTCATGCAAATTAACCTCTTCGTCTCCCAAAATCACCGCTTCTTTTATTATTTTCGAAATTTTATAGGGAGTTGGGTCAAACTCAAACCTTTTAATTTCACCATCCCTATCCTTTTCCTCAGGAACAGGCATGACTCTCGGCCTTATTGTCGCAATTTGAGGTCTGTGGTTTGGTGTTAAAATAGTAGCCATTATATTCCCGCCAAATGCCGGCCTTGTCTGGAGTAAATTTCCTGTTTCTGTGTCAATATCAAGCTCTGTGCAGTCTGCTGTGAGCCCTGTCTGAATATTTGCGGCAAGTCTGGGCAAAAGTGCTCTTCCGACAGCGGAAGCTCCTCCTATGAAAACCTCTGGCTTTATCTCCTCCACTAATTTTTTCAAAGCTTCGGAATAGAGCTCATCATGAAAGTGGAAAAGATCTTTGTGCTCAATATAATATACAGTATCAGCACCATGATTGATAAGTGTTTTAGCATGCTTTTCAACTCCCTCTCCACCTATCAAAACAGAGTACAGCTTTGTTCCTCTTTTATCGGCAATATCTCTTCCTGCCGAAAGCATCTCAAGTGCAACCTTTGAGAGTTCTCCCTCATTAACTTCGGCAAATGTCAATATTCCCGAATAATCTCCTTTATTTATTTCAACAGAGGATTCTCCCCTTTTCATTTCAATTGCATCAAAGGGGCATGCATCAACACAGGCTCCGCAAAGAGTGCACTTTTCTTCGTCTATCTCTGCTATTCCTTCTTCATTTATTCTTATAGCATCAAAAGGGCATGCATCAACACAAACACCGCAACCGGTGCATTGTTCTTCAATTACCCATATACCTGTAACTCCCATCTTATCACCTATATAACCTTTAATTCTTTTAATTTATTAAAAAGAATTTCAGCTAATTCTTCGGCTTCACCTTCAAACTTTTCTCCTCCGCTTCTCTTTGGAGGTGAAAAAACTTTTTTAACCTGAGTGGGAGAGCCCTGAAGCCCGATCTTTGTCTCTTCAGCCTCAATGTCTTTTGAGGTGAAAACAGTAGGTTCAAACTTCTTTGCTTTCATCTTACCTCTTAAAGAGGGCAATCTCGGTTCATTTATTTCCTTAACAACAGTTATAACAGCCGGCAGTCCTATTTCGACAACATCATATCCATAGTCTGTCAATCTTTCGACAACTGCTTTTTCTTTATTTATCTCAACAATCTTTCTTACATAAGTTACCTGGGGAAAATTAAACCATGAGGCAATTCCCGGGCCTACCTGTCCCGTATCCCCGTCAATGGCCTGTTTGCCAGCAATTATTATCCCTATATCTCCTATTTTTTCAATTGCCTTGTAAAGTGAGTAGGAGGTAGCAAGAGTATCAGCTCCTGCAAAGGCTCTGTCAGAAACAAGGATTCCTTCATCAACACCCATAGCGACAACCTCTCTTAAAGCTTCCTTCGCCTGAGGAGGTCCCATTGTGATTGCAATAACCTTTCCTTCGCCCAATCTCTCCTTTATTCTCAATCCCTCTTCAACAGCATACAGGTCAAATGGATTTACAATTGACTCAACACCTTCCCTTATCAAGGTTCCCTTTTCAAGGTCCCACTTTACCTCAGTGGTATTGGGAACCTGTTTTATACATACAAAGATATTCATTTTATCCTCTTTATCAGTTGTGATGCTATGATATTTCTCATAATCTGGTTTGTTCCTTCATAAATCTGAGTAATTTTTGCATCTCTCATCATCTTCTCAACAGGGTATTCCTTCATATAACCGTATCCTCCGAAAATTTGAACAGCATCCGTGGTAACCTGCATTGCAACATCAGAAGCATAAGCCTTTGCCATTGCCGTAATATCAGCTACCTTTTCCCCTGCATCAACATTTCTTGCCGCTATGTAGGTTAAGGCTCTCGCGGATTCAACTTTAATAGCCATATCCGCCATCATATACTGTAATCCCTCAAAAGAGGCAATGGGTTTCCCGAATTGATGTCTCTTTTTTGCATAGGAAACAGCTGCATCAAGAGCAGCCTGAGCAAGACCGACAGCCTGAGCTGCAACTCCTAATCTTGTTCTGTCAAAGGTTTTCATTGTCATTAAAAATCCGCCGCCTTCTCTTCCCAAGATCTGACTCTTATGCACTTTTAAATCTCTGAAGATCAGTTCTCTTGTAACGGAAGCTCTTATTCCCATCTTATCCTCTTTTTTACCAAACTCAAATCCTTCCATTCCCTTTTCAAGAATAAAAGCTGTCGCTCCTCTTGTTCCCCTTGAAGGATCTGTAAGAGCAATAATCACATAAATTTCAGCTTCTCCGCCATTGGTGATAAACTGTTTTGTTCCGTTTATAATATAATAATCTCCGTCTTTTTCGGCTCTTGTTTTAATATTTCCTGCATCACTTCCGGCTTCACTCTCAGTTAAACCGAATGCGGCAAGTGCTCCGTTGGCAACCTTAGGTAAATACTTTTTTTTCTGTTCTTCATTCCCGTAAAGAATGATAGGTGTTATACCAAGAGCAGTACCAGCATATGCAAGAGCTATTCCGGCACAGCCATAGGAAAGCTCTTCCACAGCGATAAGCATTGCCAGAGTTGAAAGGCCCATTCCATCATACTCTTCGGGAATAAATACTCTGAAAAGATCACTCTGAGCCATTACCTCAACTATATCGTGAGGAAAGGTTCCTTCCTCGTCATACTTCTGTCTTACCGGAATAATCTTCTCTTCCGCAATTTTTCGTGCGATCTCTTTAACCATTTGTTCTTCTTCTGATAAAAAATAATTCATAGAAAACCTCCAGAATTGTTTGTGAATTTCCTAAAATATTATATTTTCGTCCTTTTGTCAAACAGCCTTGATTTTTTCCCCGGTTAGACATATACCTTTCGGTAATATTATTTTTTTTAGTAAGGCAAAGAAGAGAAAGATGATTATTAATTAGGAAATTAGAGAGCCCCTGCAGTCCCTAATGTACAAAAGACTCAGTTTTATTTGGAAATCCTGTAGGTTATTGTGAATATAATCAAAGCTATAAGAAATACACCAAGGACGGATTCTGTGGCAACGAGTCCCTGAGCCAGGTGTCCTATCTTCAGATTCGGGACAATGTTTGAATATCCCAGACTTGTGAAGGTTGTAACGCTATGGTAAAGATAATCCCAGAAATCCGGTTTGTAGTAGATATTGTCTATTCTTTTTACAATTCCCCCCGTAGCCCAGAATAACATAGTAAAAGTTATGATTGTTAAAAAAGATAGTAGAATGGGCCTAAAGACATTTAATCCGTATCCTGTAAGAAACTTTAAAATAAACCAGTCGTAAAGGATAGCTCTTATTTTGTTTTTCAACCCTCCCTTTGCCATAAGAAGTTTCCTTCTCACATCACTTCTTTTTCTATGCATTTCAAAAGCTTTTTCCAATTTTCCATTCTGGATGTAGAAATAATAAAGCATGTTAAATACATCGTAGGATGCTTCGTAAAGTTGAATTATCAGATCCTTTCCATGTTCTTGATGGTTTTTATCTTGAGACGAATTTTTTAATAAAAGATATCTATGCAGATTTTCTGCTATTTTTTTTATTACAGGATCATATGTTTTTTTAGTTTTAATGCACTCACCAGGATGATTTTCAAAGCATTTTTTCTCTTTGTTAAAGAAAAAAACGCTTTCTAATTTAGCATATTTCTGACTCCCCATAATTCTTAGGAATTTATACAACTCTGGATGATTTTTCTCTATCTGTTTCGCATCTAAGATAACTGTGTTGATCCTTTTCAGAGTAAGGGTTTTATTTATTATAGGAATGGTTAATTTTATATCTTTCTTTTTTAAGAGGCCTGCAACAATCTCATTAATTTCGGTTTTACTATCAAACTTTGCATTTCTCAAAGTCTTCGTCCCATCAATATATGAAAAGGAAAGATTGGAATAATTAAGATAAGTTCCGGTAAAATCGGTTTTTCCATTAACTTTTGCCAACACAAGATTGGCTCCCTCAAGGTGGGCGCCTATAAGATTAGTTCCCTCAAGGCATGCAAACAAAAGCTCAGCTCCTTCAAGGTATGTCTCCCTAAGATCAGCTTCCTCAAAGTGTGCAAAACTAAGGTCAACTCCCTCAAGGTGTGCTCTCCTAAGGTAAGCTCCTTTTATTCTATGTTTTTTTAAAACTTCCAGTTGATTTTTATTCGGACTTTTCCCGTTTTCCCTTTTGTGCCAGTAGCAGTAATCCTTTCCGGGTTCCGCATCTAAAGGGCATTCCCACCCATCGTCAGTCTTAAATTTGCACTTAGCCATCCTTCTCCCCCTGAAATAGTTATTTATATTCTAACAAAGAACTAAGATTTTTTTCAAATTTATCCAAAAAATTCTCAATTTTTACTTCCTGTAATAAAGAGTCTGAAAAGATCACTTTGTGCCATTACCTCAACTATATCGTGAGGAAAGGTTCCTTCCTCATCATACTTCTGCCTTACCGGAATAATCTTCTCTTCCGCAATTTTTCGTGCAATTTCCTTAACCATTTGTTCTTCTTCTGATAAAAAATAATTCATAGAAAACCTCCAGAATTGTTTGTGAATTTCTAAAATATTATATTTTCGTCCTTTTGTCAAACAGGCTTGATTTTTTCCTGATTAAACATATATAATTTAGATGATATCATTTTATGATGCATCACGGACTCTTATTTACAAGAAAAGTTAATTTGTATATAATTTTAATATGAATAGAGAGCTTTTGAATTTTGTTGATTTTAAGGGAACGAAGATTGAGATTATTAAGGGGGATTTAACGGAAGAGGATACAGAAGCTATTGTAAATGCAGCGAATTCATATCTCAAGCATGGAGGCGGAGTAGCAGGAGCTATTGTTAGAAAGGGAGGTTATACTATACAAGAGGAAAGTGATAAAATAGGTCATGTTCCTGTTGGAAAGGCTGCTATTACAGGAGGAGGAAAATTAAAAGCAAAGTATGTAATTCACGCTGTGGGACCACGATGGGGAGAGGGAGAAGAAGATAAAAAGCTTGAGTCAGCTATTTTTAATGTCCTCTCCTTAGCTGCGGAAAAGGGTATTAAAAGTTTGTCTCTTCCTGCTATATCTACCGGTATTTTTGGTTTTCCTAAAGAAAGAGGGGTTGAAATTATTTTAAATACAATTAAGGATTTTATTGAGAATAATCCTGATAAAATAGAGCTTATCCGATGTGTAAGTATAGATAAAACAACAGCTGATATTTTTAATAAAAAAATAAAGAAAATATTTAAAAAATAGGAGGTAAAAATGGCAAGAGTTGCTATTAATGGATTTGGAAGAATTGGAAGAAATGTTTTTAGGGCTTCTTTTAAAAACCCTGATATTGATATTGTTGCAATTAATGATATTACAAATGCTAAAACATTAGCTCATCTTTTAAAGTATGATTCAGTGTTTGGTGTTTTTGATGAAGAGGTTAGCTATGGGGATGATTATATTGAGGTAAGCGGGAAAAAGATTAAGGTTACAGCTATAAGAAATCCGGAAGATTTACCATGGAAGGAAGATGGTATTGATATTGTAATTGAATCAACAGGATTGTTCAGGAAAAGACCTGATGCTGAAAAACATCTTAAAGCCGGAGCAAAAAAGGTAATTATTTCTGCTCCTGCAACAGATCCCGATATAACTATTGTTTTGGGTGTCAATGATCATCTCTATGATCCTGAAAAACATAATATTATATCCAATGCTTCATGTACAACAAACTGCTGGGCTCCAGTGGCAAAGGTTTTACATGAAAAATTTAAAATTTTAAAGGGGGATATGACCACAGTCCATTCTTATACCAATGACCAGAGAATTCTGGATCTTCCCCATAAAGATCTTAGAAGAGCAAGAGCTGCCGCTCAATCTATTATTCCAACCACAACAGGCTCGGCAAAAGCAATTGGAATTGTTTTACCAGAGCTTGAAGGAAAGCTTCACGCGATTTCAATAAGAGTCCCGACTCCCGATGTTTCTTTAATTGATTTTGTTGCTGTTGTTGAAAAAGAGACGACAACGGAAGAGGTCAGGAAAGTAATAGAAGAAGCGGCAAACGGTGAATTAAAAGGAATTTTGGGATATTCCTACGAACCTCTTGTATCAAGAGATTATATTGGAGATAGCAGATCTTCTATCGTGGATATGGATAATGTTGCAGTGACTGAAGGAAATCTTGTTAAAGTGGTAGCCTGGTATGATAATGAGTGGGGATACTCATGCAGAGTTAGAGATTTAACAATAAAAGTGGCAAAAAATCTTTAAAAGAATTTTAATAATTTTTATCTTTGGAGAGAAAAATGAAACTTAGAGTCGATGAGATAGATGTAAAGGATAAGAGAGTTTTTCTCAGAGTGGATTTTAATGTTCCTTTGAAAGATGGTATTATTCAGGATAATACAAGAATAGTAAAAGCTTTGGATACGATAAAATACTTAATTTCCCAAGGAGCCAGGCTTATAGTTGCCTCACATCTTGGAAGACCAAAGGGAGAGGTAAAGCCTGAACTTTCTTTAAAACCAGTGGCAGCAGAGCTTTCCAGACAGTTGAATAAAGAGGTGATTTTCCCGGGAGAAGTTATAGGTGAAAAAGTGGAAAAGATAAAAAAAGAGCTGAAATCAGGCGAGATAATGCTTTTAGAGAATGTACGATTTATCCCCGGGGAAACAAAAAATGATGAGAATTTTTCAAAAGAATTGGCAAAGGATGTAGATGTATATGTGAATGATGCTTTCGGAGCTTCCCATAGAGCTCATAGTTCGGTTGTTGGAATAGCCTCCTTTGTTAAAACCGCAGCTATGGGGTTTTTGATTGCAAAGGAAATTGAGTACCTTTCAATGGCAACTGAAAATCCTAAAAAACCATATATTGCAATATTAGGTGGTGCAAAGGTTAAAAGCAAAATACCGGTTATTGAGAACCTGTTAGATAAAGTGGATGTTCTTCTTATTGGTGGTGGAATGTCATATACTTTTTTAAAGGCTCTTGGGTATAAAATTGGAAAATCACTTTTTGATCAAGAACACTTTGAAGAGGCAAAGGGGCTTATTGAAAAAGCTAAAGAGATGGGAGTTAAAATGCTTTTTCCTCAAGATCATGTTTGTGCGAAGGAAATCAAAGAGGATGCAGAAGTAAAAGTTTTTGAAAAAGATATAGAGAATGATTATATTGGTGTTGATATCGGAGAAAAGACAATTAATTCTTATAAAGAGGAAATTTCAAAAGCAAAACTTGTGGTTTGGAATGGACCAATGGGGGTTTTTGAAATTGATAAATTCTCCAAAGGAACTACAGAAATAGCAAAGGCTGTTGCAGAAGGTAACCTTATTTCAATTATAGGAGGAGGCGATTCTGTTTCAGCTGTAAAAAAAGCCGGAGTTTCAGATAAGATTACTCATATATCAACAGGAGGAGGAGCATCACTTGAGTTTTTATCTGGCAAAGCTCTTCCGGGGATAGAGTGTCTTAGTGATAAGGAGGAATAAATGAGAAAGATTGTTATAGCTGGAAATTGGAAGATGCATAAAACAAGAAGTGAAGCTTTGGAGCTTGTTGAAACTATAAAAAAAGGTTTTAAAGATAATGGAGAAGTAAAGGTAATTGTAGCTCCTCCTTTTACATCCCTTTTAACTGTTTCTGAAGCTCTCAAAGACAGTACAATCGGGATTGCAGCTCAAAATATGTTTTTTGAGAAGGAAGGAGCTTATACAGGAGAAATTTCTCCACTAATGTTAAAGGATGTAGGTGTTCATTATGTGATAATCGGCCACTCTGAAAGAAGAAAATATTTTTGTGAAACAGATGAAAATGTGAACAAAAAGATTAAAGTGGCTCTTGATTATTCAATTACTCCTATTTTATGTATAGGAGAAAGCTTAGAGGAGAGAAAGGAAGGAAAGACCTTTGAAAAAGTTGAAAAACAAATTGATTTGGCATTTAAAGATATCTCTCCGGAAAATGCAAAAAAGATAATAATTGCCTATGAACCTATCTGGGCAATTGGCACAGGTGAAACAGCCACTCCTGAGCAAGCAGAAGAAGTTCACTTATTTATTCGTAAAAAAATTGCCAAAATATATGGAAATAATATTGCAAGTTATGCTATAATACTCTACGGTGGTTCGGTAAAACCAAATAATGCATTTTCTCTTATGAGAGAAAATGATATTGATGGAGTTTTAGTCGGAGGAGCTTCTTTGAAAGGAGATTCCTTTATAGAGATTATAAAAGCAGGAATTAGAGTTAGCGGAGGAGAGAGTTAATGGAGACATTACTGATTATAATTCATGTATTGGTTAGCTTTTTTTTAATTGTAGTTGTTCTTTTACAGTCTGGTAAAGGCGGAGATCTTGCAAGTGCTTTTGGAATGACCGGAAGCCAAACAGTTTTCGGGCCGAGAGGAGCAACAACTCTTCTCCATAAAATTACAGTAACATTGGCAGTGCTTTTTATGATAACATCCTTAAGCCTCTATTTAATTCAGGCTAAAGGACCTAAATCTGTTGTTAAGGGAGTGTCAAAAAAGCCCCCTATATCTAAGACCCAGAATAAAACAAAAAAATAGATTTTATGCCGAGGTGGCGGAATTGGTAGACGCACCAGCTTGAGGTGTTGGCGGGTGTAGGCCTGTAGGGGTTCGAGTCCCCTCCTCGGCATTATTTTTATTTATGGGGCTGTAGCTCAGCTGGGAGAGCGCATGACTGGCAGTCATGAGGTCGGGGGTTCGAGCCCCCTCAGCTCCAAAATTAAGGAGGAAAAAATGGCAAAGAGATGTTATATTTGTGGTAAAGGACCTATTACAGGGAACAATGTATCCCATTCTCATAAAGCTACAAAGAGAAGATGGGTACCAAACTTGCAAAAGGTAAAAATTATGACAGAATCAGGTCCTAAGAGAGTATGGGTATGTACCCAGTGTATTAAAGAGGGTAAAATTCAAAAGGTAGTAAATTTTCCAAAACCAAAGGTTGAAGAGGTAGAGGCTGCACAGGAAGCATAAAAGAACATTAATTAACTTTTATATAAAATGTTAGATCTTGTATCAGAGAAGATTCAGGGGGCGATTAAGTATATCAAAGGGGAAGGCTCTATAACTGAAAAAAATATTGAAAAAGCTTTAAGGGATGTAAAGTTAGCCTTACTCTCTGCAGATGTCAACTATAAAGTTGTGAAAGAGTTCATTTCCCGGGTTAAAGAGAAAGCTCTTGGTGAAAAGGTGTTAACAACTGTATTACCGGGACAGCAATTTATAAAAATCTTTAACGATGAGTTAACAGCAATATTAGGGGAAAAGAATGTTCCTCTGAAGATTCCTTCAAAAATACCGTCTTATTTAATGTTAGTCGGGTTACAGGGTACAGGTAAAACAACAACAGCTGGTAAGTTAGCTTTATTTTTAAAGAAAAAAGAGTTTTATCCATTGTTAGTTTCAATAGACCTTAAAAGGCCTGCTGCTCAGGAACAGCTTGAGATAATCGCCAGAGAGGTTGGTGTTAACTTTCTTAAAATAAACTCTGATTCTGTAAAAAAAGCTGTTTCGGAAATTGAAAGAGAAGTGAAAAATAAAGGCTATCACCCAATTATTGTTGATACAGCAGGAAGATTGCATGTTGATAATGAACTTATGGAGGAGTTAAGGGAGGTAAAAGAGGTTTTACAACCTTTTGAAACAATCTATATTGCCGATTCTATGACAGGTGCGGATGCAGTTAAAAGCGCCAAATCTTTTTTGGATGAAATTAATTTTGATTCGATTGTTTTAACAAAACTTGATGCTGATTCAAGAGGTGGAGCGGCACTTTCTATAAAGTATATAACCGGCAAACCTATTAAATTTATTGGAATTGGTGAAAAGTATGACAAATTAGAGCCTTTTCATCCAGAAAGACTTGCTTCCAGAATTCTTGGTATGGGAGATATTGTATCCCTTGTTGAAAAAGCTCAGGAAGCGATTGATGAAAAGGAAGCGGAAAGGCTTGCAAAAAGGCTTGCAAAGAAAGAGTTTACTTTAAATGATTTTTTATCCAATTTAAAGCAGATAAGAAAGATGGGCTCTCTCTCTGATATCATTTCCCATTTACCTAATATGGGAGGCCTCGGGAAAATTAATAAAATGGCTCTTGATGATAAAAAAATTCTTCATTTGGAAGCAATACTTCTTTCAATGACAAAGGAGGAGCGAGAAAATCCATCTATTTTGAATGGTAAGAGAAGATTGAGGATAGCAAAGGGGAGGTCTCTATCGGTCAAGGCAGCATAGTAGACCCC
>JALXDT010000213.1 GCA_027070475.1 Candidatus Aminicenantota bacterium
CTTATATTCAGTATATAACGTTAACCATGTAAAAGTTATTAATTTCAAAGCAGTGGTTGGACTAAAATAGACTTTCGGAACATTTAACCACTCATCCACATATAATCTTGAACTGTTTTTTATTCCTGTTTTAAGAGAAATGTATAATACTTTTCTAAAAATTTCTGTTTTATAAAGGCTTACATCAATGGCTGGAAGATGTCTGATTTTCATATTCCGTGTAGTATAAGAGTAAAAGGTTTCACTCTGATCTGCTAAAAATGATAAAGTGAAATTTCCTATTGTTTTTTTTATGTAGATATTTGAATAAAAATTTCTTCTTAGAGCAAAATTAAGGTTTTCAGAAAAATTTTGAATAAAGTCCAGGCCACTGTTTAAATTCATATTAAGAGAAAGAGAAAATGTTCGGGAAAAGTTAATTTTCCCCTCTCCTTTAATTATGTAATTTTTAGTGTTTTCATTGCCCAAATATGTTGCACTTATATTTAAAAAATTACCATAGGCATCACCGGACCTGAAGATACCTCCCACACCCTTTCCAAAAAGAGAATAATATTCTCCGGATAAAGTAAGATCCATATTATCTTTTATTGCCCAGAAGAAAGATTCTTTCATAAGATACCCCTTAAATGTGGAATAACCTATCTGAGGCATTAAAAAGCCTGTTTTTCTCTTCTTTGAGCTTATAGGATAGTAGAAATAGGGTAGATAAAAAGCGGGTATATTTTTAAATTTAAAAAGAGCGCTTATTATTTCTATATGATCCTTTCTTACAAGTACAGCTTTCTTCATTGTAATATGCCATCTGGGATTGCATTGAATACATGTGGTGAAATAACCTGAATGGAAAATGAATTTATCCCCTTTTTTCTTTTCCACTTTTTTAGCTATCATTGTTATTTCTGGTTTTATACTTGCATATACATCATAAGCAGTGAACGTTCTGTCCTTTAATGAATAAGTGGTTTTTGAGGCATTTATGAAAAAATCTTCTCCCGCTATGCTTACTTTCCCGATAATTTCACCTACTCTTGTTTTTATATTCAGAGTGGTTTTATTACTATAGATTTTTATATTTCCCACTGAAATTGTGACATCTCCTTCAAAAATCATTAAATCCTTTTCTTTATAATACTTTTTCGCCTCTATTTGAGGAAATTCTGAAAAAACAAAAGCTGCAAAATTGAGAAGCAATAGAAAGGCCAAACTCTTTTTTATCATTTTTCTATTATATAGGAAACTATCAAAACTTTAAAGAAAAACTTTATCTGACTGGCTTTATCTTTTTCCCTCTTGAAATTCTAAAAATAAGGAGTTTATGTCTTTTTATGTCAAAATTTGTCACAATTGATTGTTTGTTTATAGTGAAACTGAGGGGTCTTGCTTTTTCCAAGAGTTCAATCTGTTCAGCTCTGATAGGTTTTATCCCTTTGGGAAACTTTATTGTTAAAACAATATTATTTTGAGATACAGGGGTAAAGTTTCCGCTTTTTAATCCTTTCAAATTGTTCACCCTTAAAATCAAATAATCATCAGATATTACAGGATAAAAAATCAAATCTTCAATTTCTTCATTTATCTTAATAAAATTTTTGTTTTCCAATCTATTTAAAATTTTTTGAAAGAACTGTTCTGCTCTTTCCATTATCTCATAATTTATCTCATTCTCCGGGTTTGTGGGGGAAGAGCCTTTATAGAAATCAATGCCATAATAGAATGGGGTTAGAATACACTTTCCTTTATTATATACACTTTCCTTGATCTCTCGAACATTCTTCGGGAAAGCCCCGCAGATTTCTTCAAAGGCAAATTTTTCTCTTTTAGCACCTCTTTCATTATAAAGAGCCGGAGCTCCCGATATTACAATAGTACCTCCTTTACTTACAAATTCTTTTATGGTTTTCACCTCAGAATCAGAAATTGAAAAAACCGAAGGGAAAAATATCGTTTTATATTCGAATATTTCATTTACTCTGTCATCAGTAATTATTTTGAAAGGAATCCTATTTTTCAAAAGCAACATAGTTGTACCCAAAAGTTCATCAGGATTATTTTCAGAAGTAAGCCCATAGTATTTTAAAGAGGGGAAAGAGTAAAAAACAGCCACATTGGAAAGAGCTTTTAATTTTTCGCCATAGTAATATTTCTCATTATCTTTAATCCAATGAAAAAGTTTTGTTCTTAGTTCAGGATCTATTGTTCCCGCCATCTCTGGAAATCCCACTTCAAAAAAATTTGAGCCTGAGAAAAGAACAGACGCACACCTCGTTTTAGCATGCTCTTTGTTGTGGGAATACGATAGAATCCATGAGGCTCTGTCAAGATCCACTCCCCTGTAAACAATTCCCTGAACAGTATCAAGAAGCCAGCTGTAAAAATGGTAGTTTTGCGGGTCCTGAGAACCAAACTCATGGGCAATACCATCATTACTGTTTGTAATCCTCATATAATAGGGAGAAAATCCAACCTGAGGTAAGAATACATTGTTAGGGTCCCATGTTTCATTTATGATGACAAAATCAGGGCTAACCCTTTTAGCTCTCTTTTTACACTCTTTTATGAAATTTGCCATGGAGGCAAATCTCCAATCTATGTATCTTCTCCATGGGGGATTTTGCCAGTTTTCCTCATTTGGAATTAATTTACCTGAGAATTTTTTAAAAGAATTCTGACAATCATTACAATGACATGTCCAGTTCCCATCCCAATTGTCTCCAAAATAGTGAATAAAGAATGGAACATCCCACCACACACCATCTATACCTGTCTTTGCTAATTTGATAATTTTATCATACCAGATTTTCCTTATTTCAGGGTCATTGGGGCAAAGCCAGGTGTCCTCTGATGTTGGCTCTATCCAGAATGCTATGTCTCCGTAAAAAACAGCAGGCCTTCCATCAATTCCCACTTGAAGCCATTCAGGATGCTCGGTGTAGATTGATTTTTTACCCGGGTCAACCTTCCCGTCTTCGTCCATATCCACATCATAGGATTGCTCTTCAAGAGGCCCTATATATACAATAACTTTCATTTCTTTGTATTTGTTGTGAATATATGAAGAGACATCTTTGAGGAACTCCCTGTCATTATCCGTAAAATAGTGATTGTCCGAAGAGGCTGTCCAGATTAAAAGAACAGATACTCCCTGTTTGGCATATCTATCTATTCTCTCCTTGATTTCAGTTTTTTCCATATCATAGCTGATTATACCACCCACTATTCTTGCCTTTTTAACCCATTCTGAAGTTTCCGCAATCATATTTAAAATCAATATGAGTGAAAACACCAAAACAATTAATATATCTTTTATCTTCATTCTTTAATATTAAGCTTGTGGAGTATAGATGTCAACCTTATTAGCATTGAGCCCATAGCATTGAGCGTTGAGCTGAATTTTGAACATTATTAGTTTGTTGCCATTTGTAAATTCTCTTTTATTAAATTTATTTTAAAAGAAAATAACTGGTTACAACTTATCAGAACTTTCCTTAATGATTAGCTCGATACTCATAGCTCATAACTCAATGCTCAAGGCTATATCAAACATAGATGTCAACCGTATTTAACAACTCAGAAAATATTTTACTTTATTTTTCTTTATGATATACTATGTGCTTGTGATAACAAGAGCAAGAAAATGATGAAGAATTATTTTAAATCTGTTATTCCTGAAACAACCCTAAGAAGAATGGTTTACTACACGAGGTGTCTAAATAGTTTTAAAAATGAAGGGGTCAAACTTATCCAATCCGAGGATATTGCAAAAAAGTGTGGAGTAAAAAGCTCTGTTGTAAGAAAGGATTTATCATATTTTGGAGAATTCGGAGTAAGGGGAAAAGGATATGATGTTGAAAGCCTTTTATCAACTATAAATGGAATCACCAATACATTTGGTAAAATGAATGCTGCTCTGATTGGTGTTGGAAAATTGGGCTCCGCCATAATAAAACATTCAACCGAAAATTTTAATGTTAAGATTATTGCAGCCTTTGATAAAGACAAAAAAAAGATCAACAAAGAAATAGGAGAGACCAAAGTTTATTCTGTCAAAGATATAGAAAATATTATAAAAAAATATAAAATAAAAATAGCAATTATTGCAATTCCCCCTTCTGATGTTCAGGAAATTGTGGATATTCTGGTAAAAGCGGGAATAAAGGCTATTTTAAGCCTTGCTCTTATTCCGCTTAATGTACCGGATGATGTTGAAGTTTCCTTTGTTGATGTTTTATCCGAAGTTGAATTTTTATTTTATAAATTAAGTTTAAGGAGAAATATATGAGGGTTATCATTTCAACTGTTGTGTTATTCGTTGTATGGGTAATTTTAACTCAAAGTTTTGATCCTCAGGAACTCTTTACCGGTTTGATCGTAGCAGCTATTGTTAGTATGATCTCTCCTGCAATCGCCAGTGATAAGCCGAAAAAATGGTTTCAGCCGAAAAGATATGGATATCTTATCATCTATCTGTTCTACTTTATCTGGCAGATGATAAAATCCAATCTCGATGTTGCTAAAAGGGTTATCAACCCTAAACTTCCCATCAATCCCGGTATAGTTAAAGTTAAGACAAAGTTAAAAACAAATGCAGCAAAGCTTGCTCTTGCTAATTCGATTACTCTTACTCCCGGCACATTGACTGTTGACATTCATGATGAGTGGTTTTACATCCATTGGATAGATGTCAGATCAGAGGATATCCAGAAAGCCACACAGGACATAGTTGAAGGTTTTGAAAAATATCTGGAGGTGATCTTTGAGTAATATAGTATTGCCAATTGTTTTCGGGTTGGTTAGTTTTGCAACACTGTTGGCAACGATCAGAATAATCTCAGGTCCTACAATTCCTGACAGAGCCGTAGGTCTTGATACTGCCACCACAATCACAACTGCTATGATTGTATTGTTCGCACAGATCTTTCACAGAGCGATTTATCTGGATATAGCTCTTGTTTATGCTGTCCTGGCATTTCTTGGAGTTATAGCTATTGCAAGATATCTTGAAGGAGGTATGTGATGCTCTGGTATCAGATCATAGGAATTATAATGATAATTATAGGTGCAACATTTCTTTTCCTCGGAGCTTTAGGAGTTATTAGAATGCCTGATGTTTATAACAGAATGCAAGCTGGAACAAAAGCAACAACGCTCGGAGCTCTTTCTGTTATTATGGGCGTCGGAGTTTTTCATCCTGCCTGGATATTTAAAACAGGCATCATCTCTCTCTTTATCCTTCTGACTAACCCAGTATCTTCAAACGCTCTGGCAAGAGCAGCACATAATTCAGGTGTTCCTCTGTATGAAAAGAGTGTTGTTGATAGATATGCTGAAGATAAAGAAAAAATAAGAGCGGAAGAGGAGAAATAAAATGGCGGAAATTCTTCAATATTTTATGTTATTTTTAATAGTTTTAATGCTTGCTCTTGCTCTTTTTGCAGTTAAGACAAAAGATCTTCTTTCTGCTGTTATTGCATCCGGTTTTATATCTCTTGTTGCATCAATCGTATACCTCTACCTGCAGGCACCCGATGTTGCAATGACAGAAGCTGCTATAGGAGCTGGTATAACTACTCTTGTATTCGTTATAACAGTTAGAAAAACAAAGGGGAAGGAAAAATGAGAAAGATAGTTGCAATATTTTTCCTGACTATTGTTGGTCTTTATATGCTTTCCCTTTTTGCTCAAATTCCATTCGGCAAACCCTATAAAGGAGTTTCAGAACATTATGTTGAAAGAGGAATAGTGGAAAACAGAGGCTCAAATCTTGTGACATCAATAGTTGTAAATTACAGAGGTTTTGATACATTGGGAGAGGTAACAGTTCTTTTCTTAGCTGCCACAGGATTATCCTTTTTACTCTTTTCCTGTAAGTGTTTAAGAGAGTTTAAGAGAATAAGAAGCAGTCTTGTCTTAAGAACTGCAACAGACACCCTTTTCCCTCTGATCTTACTCTTTGGTGCTTATATTTTCATACACGGACATCTTACCCCTGGAGGAGGTTTTCAGGGAGGTTCTGTCATAGCCTCAGGCGTTATGCTCTTATTCCTTGCATACAGAAGTTTTCATGTTAATCATAAAGCCCTTTCAACCATAGAATCCCTCGCTGGTATCACCTTTGCAGGAATAGGTCTTGTCGGCTTGATCTATGCTAAAAGTTTTCTTGCGAACTCTGTTATATCCTTGGGCCAGTGGAACAAACTCTTTTCAGCAGGACTTATCCCCTTCATCTATATTGCGGTAGGATTTAAGGTCGGAGCTGAACTCTCAGGACTTATTTCTGATATGATATCCACAACAAAGGAGGATTAAGATGGTATTTTTTGCAGCAAGTTTACTTTTAATTTTTATCGGTTTGTATGCGGCTCTTGTGAAAAGAAATCTGATAAAGATAATTATAGGTCTTTCTATTATGGATACAGGAGTTAATATGCTGATTATATCCCTTGGTTTTGTAAAAGGAAGAACAGCGCCCATAATAAGTCTGAAGGATCTTTTCAAAAAGGGTTCTTTGCTTGTTGATGTTTCCAAAGTGGTTGATCCTCTACCTCAGGCTCTTGTCCTTACAGCCATTGTTATCGGAGTTGCTGTTACTGCGATGGCACTCTCTGTTGTCATAAGAATGTATTCTGTAAAAAAATCAATAGAAATAGATGATTTTAAGGAGTTAAAATGGTAAATCCTGTTGTCATAATAGCTGTCACATTAATTGCCGCCTTTTCCATAGGAATTTTTCAATTCCTGGGGAAAAAATTTGTACGCGGCGTGTTCTGGTTAACAATTCTTTTTGATTTTACAGCAATATTGAGCATAGCTTACGGTTTTCTGACAAAGGTTATCAAAGCACCCATTATGGTTAAAATAGGTGGTTTTCCCCCTCCGATCGGAATTAATCTTTATGTTGATCAACTATCCGCATATCTTGGTGTTGTTGTTTTCTTTATAGGTGCAATGGCAGCCTATCACTGGATAAACAGAGGAATAGATGATCCTGAACCAAAAGCTCTTGTTCTTATGCTCCTTCTTCTTTTAGGTTCCACAGGAATGATTTTCACTCAGGACTTTTTTAACCTTTTTGTATTTATTGAGATAACATCCATAGCATCATACGGACTTGTCGCTTCAAAATTGGATGGTTTTTCACTTGAAGCTGCCTTCAAATATATTGTTGTAGGTTCAATCAGCTCAACTTTTGTTTTGCTTGGAGCGGTTCTTCTCTATAAATTTGCCGGTAGCTTGAATATGCTGGATATTTCAAATCATATAAATAAATCTATGTACTCCGGAGGAATGCTTATTATCATTTCAATAATGTTCCTCTTCGGTTTACTTATAGAGCTTGAAGTTTTTCCGATGAATGGTTGGGCTCTGGATATTTATCAGGGAGCAAACCCTGCTGTCGTAGCTATCCTAGCCGGAGGCATTGTCAAAGGTTTTTATCTTGTGTTTGTTAGATCTGCTAATTATCTGAAATTTCCCTATCTTTTGAAAATCGGAATAATCTTCGGGCTTGCCACATACCTTGTAAGTCAGTTCTTCGCCTGGAAACAGAAAGACATTAGAAGACTTTTCGGTTATTCTTCAGTCGGACAGCTGGGATTATTGATTCTTGCCGGAGCTTTTTACATAAATGGTAATCTTACAGGATTTGCAAAAAAATATATGCTTTTTGCAATAATCTTTTTTGTTTTGAATCATAGTTTTTCAAAATCCACTCTGTTTTTCCTTGCTGATCTCTTCGGTAAAAGAAATATAGAGGAATGGAAGGGAGCTATTTCTCAGAATAAGTTTTTTGGCTTTCTTTTTTCATCTTCAGTTCTTTCAATGGCAGGAGCTCCTCCCTTCTTAGGTTTTTGGGCAAAGCTATTTTTCATTCTTGCAATTCCCAGACAGTATTTTTACATAGTGGTTCTTGTTTTAATAGGAGCTGCTGCGGAAATTCTATACTATTTCAATTTATACAGAATAGCTTCTGAAAATGATGGAGAAGTTCTTGATTATAAGGGAAGCATAATACCTTCGCTTTTTAATGTACTCGTACTGTTAGGACTTGCTGTCTTGGGAGCATACAAATTCTTTACAATAACCGGAATGGAAATTCAGAATGCAAAATTCCTCGCATTCATAACAGTATCTGCCATCGCTGTTCTTATAATAGGTATTTCAAGAATTGCCCAATGGATATTGGCTTTAGGAATGCTCATAAGTTTCAGTTACCATCTGATTCGCAACCAAAATTTTGTATCAGTTTTTAATATACAGAGCTTTTTTGTAATCTTGGTATTGGTCGGAGCGGTTATCTTTCTTTTTGCCACCTATCCCTTATCAAAAAAGTATTCCGCGTCATTCTATCCGCTGTTCATATTCACAGTATTTTCAATGGTTGGAATCTCCGTTGCATCAAATTGGATTTCACTCTTCATTTTCTGGGAATTGATGAGCTGGTCTTCCTACCTTTTAATCAATCAGGGAAGCAAAAAGCCTGCCTGGATTTATCTTGTGATGAGTGCAATCGGCGGATATTCAATGCTTGCAGGTATTAAGCTTCTTTCAACGGGGAGCAACCTTATTCCCGTCTTTAAAGCTTCGGCTATTGCAGCACCGGTATGGGCAGCAATTCTTATTTTCACCGCTTTTCTTGTAAAAATGGGAACAGCACCACTTCACATCTGGGCAAGGGATGCATACGGAGAAAGTCCTGATGGTTTTACACCTTTGCTTTCAGGGGTTCTTTCCAAAATGGGAGTATTCGGAGCTATTTTAACAATAGTTTATCTTATACCCCATATATCCCATTCAAATATAATCCTCTATGGCTTGGCATGGTTCGGAGCATTGACAGCTCTATTTATGGCTTTGTTGGCTGTTTTTCAGGAGGATGTTAAAAAGATTCTGGCATACTCTTCAATCAGTCAGGTCGGTTATATTTTAATCGGAATTGCACTTGCAACATCTCTCGGATATTCGGCGGCTCTTTATCACACTGTAAATCATTTGATCTTTAAAGGATTACTTTTTGTTGCCGCAGCCGGAATCATCTATAGAACAGGAACAAGTTATCTCCCTGAGATGGGAGGCTTGATAAGAAGAATGCCATTTACATTTCTCGCCTTTCTTATGGGAATTATTACCCTTGCAGGAATTCCTCCTCTATCAGGTTTTGCTGGAAAATGGCTTTTATATTCAGCTCTTCTTGAAAAAAGATGGATGTTTATTTTACTTATAGCAATGTTTGCTTCAATTGTAGCTTTTATGTATTGTTATAAGCTTTTACATGCAATCTTTTTAGGTCAGCTCAGAGATAAGTACAGAGATACCAAAGAAGTTCCTTTACCGATTGTTATTATTGAATTGATCTTAGCTGGTTTGACAATGGCTGTGGGAATGAAACCTTCTTTGATTTTGAGATTTTCCGATAAAGCCATAAAAACCCTTGGATTTTCAAATCCCGGTTATGCCTATGAGGGAGCCCACAGGATAGTATCAAAGTTCGGATATTGGAATGCATATTTTATGGCTGTTTTTGCCATAGGTTCTTTTATAATTGCCCTTGTGCTGTTCTTCTTAGTAAAAGCAAAAATCAGAAAGGTTGGTCAGCTCGATATCGGATACGCAGGTGAAGTTCCAGATAGCCCTGAAAGTGTTCACTTTGGCTATGACCTTTATGCTCATATGAGAAGAGCTGTCAGAGTTTTTATCTATCCCCATGTGGAAAATTCATACAGGAGAATTTACCAAGGTTTGATGGCTTTTGTGGATTATACAAGGAGATTTTACACAGGGGATCTCAACACCTATGCCCTCTGGGTGATAATAACTTTGAGCTTTATTTTTTATATTTTATATAAAGGAGTATTCTAATGTGGATATGGTATAAAGTATTATATGCTTTAATTGTCGTTATCGGTGGTTTGGCATACGGATTACTATTAGGCGGAATTTCAAGAAAAATCACAGCAAGGCTTCAGGGAAGAAGAGGACCCTCTGTTTTTCAGAATTACATAGATTTGATTAAGCTCATCAGAAAGAGAACCGCTATTTCCCATGGAGTTATGTTTTTCCTTGCTCCTATGTTCAGATTGTTGGGTGGAATCGGAGTTTTACTTCTTGTCCCGATTATTGCAAATAACACCGCACTTTCCAATTTCTCGTTCGGTGGAGATCTCATAGTTGTTCTATATTTTATGGTATTTGGATGTCTCGGAATGGCATTAGGAGCAGCAGACAGCGGACATCCCCATTCTGCTCTTGCTCCCACAAGAGGACTTGCCCAGATGGCAGGATATGAACTTCCATTCCTCTTATCTGTAATAGGCCTTGCTATTGCTCATAATACGGTTAGTTTGAGCAATTTAGTTGCAGCTCAACAGGGAGGAATTTTACACTGGAATCTTTTTCAATATCCATTTTTGAGTATAGCAGGATTAATTGCAATGTTGGGCATGTATATGGCCTATCCTTTTTCAGTGGTTATGGCACCTCAGGAAATTGCAGTCGGACCTCCGACAGAATATAGTTCAACCTTCTTATCTTTTATGTTTACGGGAAGAAGTATTTTCGGAGTAGGCAAATATGTTCTTTTTATGGATCTGTTTTTGGGTGGAGCAACTAATCTTGTTGAAGCATTTGTTAAAACTTTTGTTTTATTCCTCTTCGTTGTTTTTATTTCAAATGTATTCCCAAGATACAGAACAGAACAAGCGGTCAGATTTTTCTGGACATATCCTCTTGTCATAGGCTTGATAGATTTTATTAGAATCTTTATAAAGTGAGGTGAAAATGAAGGATAATAAATATTTTTTGGACGATAAGCCGGATAAAATCAGTTACAGTGAAGTCTGGCAAAAGTTTTTTAACTGGGCAAGAGCAAAATCACTATGGGTGGTGGCATACGGAACAGGTTGCGGCTCAATAGAGATACCTCCTATGGTAACATCCCGTTTTGATGCAGAAAGATTCGGGGTAAGCACAGTGGGGACACCGAGACAGGCTGATGTTTTGATAATTAGCGGATATCTGGCTGTTAAAACACTAAAAAGAGTCATAAGGGTTTATGAGCAGATGCAGAGCCCAAAATATGTTGTCGGTTTAGGTGCTTGCACAGTAAACGGCGGAATGTATTATGATTCCTATAATACAGTAAATCTTGTCGAACTTTACATACCCATTGATGTTTATGTTGCTGGTTGTATGCCAAGACCTGAGGCAATACTTGCGGGTTTTGCTCAACTAATGAAGAAAATAAAAGAGGGTAGAGCAGACGGTTGGAAGCACTATCTGGATAATTTTGAGCAATACAGAAAGAATCAGGAAAAAATTATCAAAAACTGGAAAATACCCAATTACAATTGGTGAGGTGTAAGATGGAAGACTTGATAAAAAGAATTGAAAGTATATTTAAGGTTTTGAAAAAGGAAAGGGGTAAAAGAGATAATCTGTGGATAATTGAGGTTGAAAAGGATTCTCTTCATGCCGTTTTAAGCTATCTTAAAGATAATGAATCTTTTAAACATTTAGCTCTTGTTTCCTGCGTTGATTGGATTGAAAACAATAAGTTTCAACTCTCCTATATTCTCTGGAGTTATCAAAAGAGGCAGAATTTGATTGTTAAGATTTTTATCGATAGGGATAAGCCTGAATTTAAAACAGTATTAAATCTATTTCCTCAAGCTGAAATTTATGAAAGGGAGATCAGAGAACTCTACGGAGTAAGTTTTGAAGGAAACCCGACTCAGAATGAAGATTTTGTTCTTGAAGATTGGGAAGAGATGCCTCCTATGAGAAGAGATTTTGATACTCTTAAATATTCTCAGGAAAAATATGGAGACAGAGATTCAGAGGTTCAAAAGACAAATATAAGAAAAATAATTTCCGATTTTACGGATGAATGGAGAAGAAAATGAAGAAGTTTTCAAAGAAAGATAGAGAAGTAAAGCTTTTTGTTGGTCCGCAACATCCCGGTGTCACCGGTAATATGAGTTTTGAAATAACCCTTGAAGGTGATATATTAACGAGCGTTAAAACCCATGTTGGCTATCTCCACAGAGCTTTTGAAAAGTTGATGGAAAGAAGATTATTTATTCAGAATTTTCCTCTTGTTTGCCGAATCTGCGTTCCTGAATCAGACACAAATGAAGAAAACTATGCAAGAGCTCTGGAAGAGCTTTCAGGAATAGAAGTTCCAGAAAGAGCTAAATGGATAAGAACATTGGTTCTTGAACTCTCAAGGCTTCAGATGTTTATGAGATGGATCGGCGGGATAGCAGGAACAATGGGACTTTCAACAGCTCCCCAGTGGTCTGTCGGAGACAGAGACTACATCCTTGACCTTTTTGAAGAGCTAACGGGAGGAAGAATTTATCATATCTATATATTACCCGGTGGAGTCAGAAGAGACCTTCCTGAAGGTTTTGAAGAGAGAGTCTTGAAGGTTATGGATTATCTTGAGAAAAAACTTCCTGACTATGATGACCTTATTTTTGAAAATGCTGTTTTTAAGAAAAGATTAAAAGGGATAGCAAAGATAGATCCCTCCTGGGTGGAGGAAATAGGTGTAACAGGGCCTGTTGCAAGAGCCTGCGGATTTCCGTTTGATGTAAGAAAGGAGCAGCCTTATGAGGTATACGATAAACTTGATTTTGAAATAATCACTGAAAATGGTTGCGACCTTTACTCTATGGCTATGGTTAGAAGAAGAGAGATAGATTTGAGTATTAATCTGATAAGGCAGATAATCGAGAAGATGCCAAAAGGTGATGTATGGACTCCTTTACCAAATGTGCTTTACTGGAAAATACCTGCAGGAGAAACATATGTTAAATCAGAGGCTACAAGAGGTGAATTTGGTTATTATGTTGTTACCGATGGTTCGGATAAACCCCGTAGGGTTCATGTAAGAGGAGTTTCAACTCCCCATGCCTATACCCTTCTTGAAAGACTTGTCCCGGGGATGAATATTTCTGATTTTTCCGTTGCAATTGTCGGGCTTCAAACCTGCCCACCTGAAATAGAGAGATAAGGAGGATAAAATGGATATAAAAGGAATTTTAAAGCCTTTGACTGCATGGAAGAGAGCCTTTCAACCTCCTCATACAATAGAGGTTCCTAACAAAGGAAAGAGAGAGGCTGCCGAAAGATACAGGGGCTTTCATTACAATGATATAGACAAGTGTATTGGATGCGGTACATGTTCGGCGATTTGTGAAAATGAAGCAATAAAAATGGTAAAGGTAAGAGAACCTCAAAAAGGGGATTCAGGATATAGACCGAGAATTGATTACGGACGATGTTGCTGGTGTGCTCTCTGTGTTGATGTATGTCCAACAGGCTCACTTGAAATGACAAATGAATATGTCTGGGTAAGAGAAAGTGCTGATGAATTTATCTTTACTCCGGGTGTTGATATCATTGGACATGAAGAAAAGAGAGATAAAGGTTATAAAAAAGATGAAAAATTAAACTTCCTACACCTTGAAAGAGTTCCTATGAGGGAACTTGATGGAAAGGAAAGAACTAAGACCTTTGCGGAGGTTGTTTTAGGTTATCTTGAAGAAGAGGCAAGAAGAGAAGCTGAAAGATGTATTGGTTGCGGTCTCTGTATTTCAGGCTGCCCCGCAAGAATGCATATTCCGGATTATATAAGAGCCATCGCGGAAGGTGATGATGTCAAGTCTTTAAATATAATTTATGAAAACAATCCTATGCCTGAGATGTGCGGTAAGGTTTGTACAAGAAGGTGTGAATTTGAATGTTCCCTCGGTCATTTGGGAGATCCTGTTGCAATAAGATGGCTCAAAAGATATGTTGTTGAGCAGTTTGATGATCTTAGAAAATATGTCAAAGCTGAACCTCAACCTTTAAATGGAAAGAAAATCGGAATTGTTGGTGCAGGTCCCGCAGGACTTACGGCTGCCTATTATTTGAGACTTAAAGGTTATGAAACTGAGATATTTGAAGCGGCACCAAAGGCAGGTGGTATGACTTTTCTTGGAATTCCCAAGTACAGATTCCCTATTCCTTCTCTTGATAAACAGGTAGAGCTTATAGAATCCGTCGGAGTTAAAATTCATTATAACTCTCCTGTTACAGATAAAAAGTTTAAGGAAATGCTTGAAGAGTATGATGCAATATTTATTGCCACAGGTTTACCAAAGGGAATGTCTATGAGAATTGAGGGAGAGAATCATCCTAAAGTCACATATGCCATAGATTTTCTGAGAAGAGTAAATCTCGGCGAGAAAATAAGACTGGATGGAGAAGATGTTGTTATCGTGGGCGGAGGAAATGTTGCAATAGATGCAGTAAGAGTTGCAAAGAGATTGGGAGCAAATTCATTCATAGCTTACAGAAGAAGGGTTGTGGATATGCCTGCCGATGAAGAAGAGATAGAAGCAACAGAACATGAGGGTATCCCTATTTACACTCAGATTATACCTCTCAGAGTTGAAGATGGTCCGGAAGGAAAAGTTAAACTCATATATGGTAAGGCAAAGATGGTTCAGGAAAAACCGGGAGAAAGACCAAGACCTGTTCTTATAGAGGGTAAAGAGTATGAATATGTTGTTGACAGAATCATAGTTGCAATCGGACAGCAACCTGAATTGAGCTATCTACCTGAGGATATAAGAAACAAAATAGAGATGAACAGAAGATTGATCAAAGTTAATGAAAGACAGATGACAAGCATAGAGAAGATTTTTGCCGGAGGAGATCTTACAAACTGGACAGCGGATGCAATTTCCGCGATAGCAGATGGTATGAGAGCAGTTAAGGGAATAGAGATGTATCTTAACGGAGAAATCAGTTGGGATAAAAAGTAGAAAAAAAGCTGAAAATAGATAAAAAGGGCAGGTCCTTCAGACCTGCCCTTTTTTTATTTAAATCACTATTTTACAATTGCAAGGATTTGAGAGGGTTTTTCAACTATAAGATCCGCCCCACTTTTAATTAAACTTTCCACCGTCTTAAAACCCCAGCTTACCCCGATTGTGAACATTTTTGCATTTTTCCCTGTTTCCATATCAAAGCTGCTATCACCGACAAAAACATAATTTTCAGGAGGGATTCCTGTTTTTTTTGCTATTTCAAGAGGAACAACAGGTGAGGGCTTCTTCGGAATACCTTCCCTTGAACCATAAACAAAGGCAAATTTAAAATTCGGGAAAAAATATTTCACCATATCCTTTGTAAACCTATCGTCTTTATTTGAAAGTATGCTTATTATCATATCTCTTTTCTGAAGTTCTTTTAAAAGCTCAGGAATGCCTTTGTAAGGCTTTGTTTTGTTTGCCCAGTTTTTTGAATAATTCTCCTTTAACTCAAAAAGACATTCTTTTACTGTTTTTTCATCCCTTTTATCCTCAGGTAAAGAATCTATAACTAATTTTTCTGTTCCCTGCCCTACGGCTTCTTTGTAAAATTTAGTATCATAAGTAGGAAAACCTCTTCTTTCAAGCACCTGATTCATACTATCCTTTATATCTTCTATTGTATCCAAAAGTGTCCCGTCAAGATCAAAAATAAAACCTTTAAATTTTCTTTTACTCATCCTATTCTCCGATTTTTGTCTGCTATTTTATCATAATAAGGAATTGTTTTACATAATAGTATCCGTGGCCAGTGAATCGTTGAATTAAATATTGAGTGAGATTCAGATTAATTGACAATAAAAGAAGAGGTGAAGGTGTAAGATAACCTGAGGGGACGGATTTACACAAAAAAAATATGTCCGAAGAGTTTGTTTTACGAAGATAACGAATTTTATTAATTGTAGGCCTATGACAAAATTCCCGGAAACTAATGTCACCTTTTAAAGTATATTATTCGTTATATAATATTAAGAGGATGAAAGATAAAATCTTGATTGATTTGCTTAAAGAGGGAGATATGAGTGCAATGGAAGCCATTTATCATAAGAAGTATAAAAATATTTTCAGAATTGCTTTCAGATACACAGGTATAAAGGAGGAAGCCGAGGATATTATGCAGGAGACTTTTATTAAGATTTATAAAAAAATTGATAAATTCAAGTATGAAGATGAAAATTCCTTTGACAGGTGGATTACAAGAATTTGCATCAATCTCTCTCTTGATTGGTTAAGAAAAA
>JALXDT010000214.1 GCA_027070475.1 Candidatus Aminicenantota bacterium
GTTAAAATTTGGGAAACAAAAAGAATGTCATGTGTAAATTCTAAACTTAATTTTTAAGCTCAATAAATAATTATCTAAGAAATTACTCCTTTGGATTTGCTCAAAAGTATTATTTTATAAGATTTAAAAAACTAAAGTACAGGAAAAGAAACTATTATGCTATTTTCTTAAGACATTTTATTGGAATGTATCCAACAAGATTCTTCTTATTTAGCGATAACATGAAACCTCTTGAGTTTGAAAATCCCGGAATTTTCGAGGATGTGCGTTTTTCTCAGGACGGAAAACTGTTGATATTGGCAAGACAAAATATATTTTCTCACACATCCTATTTTATTCCTTATAAAATAGAAAAAAGATATAACCGTCATTTACCTTTTTTAACCTTTCCTCAACTTAGTAATACAAAAGATACAGTTTTTAAAGGGTATATTTACCACCTACCCGGCCATGTGATCAAAATGAAAGAAATAGGTCCTAATAAATATAGCTTTGAAGATTCTCACAATGGGAACGATATTCTTTTGGAAATAGGAGGAAAATATTCCTTACTAACTGTTATAAGAGGAAACAAAAGATTTGTTTATAGGGATTCAAAAGAAAATTTAAAGAGGATTTTTTTTATTATGGATAAATTCTACTATGAGATGTTGGTGGCTGGAGATTATGAGAATGCATACAAAAATATAAAGGAGGCTTTAAGGATAAAGATAAACAATCCGTACTTAAAATCAGCAATTTTATATTTAAAAGGTGTCGTAGAATTAAATCTTGGGAAAATTAAAGATGCTGAGAAAACATTTAAAAACTCTCTTTCAGTTTATTCAGAAAACTCAGACTCAGTTCAGAAAATTTGTGAGATTGAATTTTTAAGGGGAAATTTTAAAAAAGCTCTTTATTTGAGCGAAATAGTATATAAAAATGCAGGCGATTTTTGGGGGCTTACCCATGAAATTGGAACATCTCTCTTTAGCTTTTTTATTAATTTACAAACAGGTAATTTTCTAAAAGCAAGAGAGATAATCAATGACCTCAGAGCAGCAAAATGTCACAAAGATATTATGAAAGGAATTCTGCTTTTATTTGAAGGTTCATATAAAAACTCTATTAATCTTTTACTTCCTTGCTTAGAGAATAACCATTCATCTTTTAGATTAGGTGAATACAGATTATTTCTTTCGAGAACAATTTTATTAAACCATATCCTTTATCCAGAAGAAGATGATAAAAACAAAGAGTTAATAAAACTTGCAAAATTTTATTTCGAAGATATATACAATCACTCTCATTATGATAGAGATTTTGCTAAAATTTCCCATTCCTATTTTTTACTTGAATACGGTGATCGTAAGATAGCCATATCTTTTGCTAAAAATTCCTTTAATAAGTTATTAAAAGAATCAAAAGTGGATTTCGGAAAGAGATTATGGCTTTTCTATGATTCTTTTATATATGGAAAACTTATGGAAAAAGCTAAAAATATAAAGGAGGCGGTAAGAGGATACAAAACTTGCATAAAGGCCAATCCTTATAGCTCTTTAGCAAGAGAAGCCCAACAAAGAATAAAAGAATTAAAGAAAAATTTTTAAAATTTTATTTCTTATATCTTTCTTTTAACTCTTTTGAAAGAAGATAAATATATAAATCGCTTTTTCTTATTTTTCTTATATTTCCCTCTCTTATAATAAACCAGAACAGAGAAGTTAAAAACAGAGCTTCTAATAAAAATATAAAATTCTCTTTCTCTTTTGCTTTAAGTAAAAAACTCTTTATTTCTTTCTTGTTTAATGCATAAAATTTATCAAAATCTCTAATTCTATTTAATAAAAAATCCGATTTTTTAAATTCTCTTACACTTTCCCTATAAACATCCTCTTCTTCAAAAAAAGCTATAAGATCTTTTGAAAGCTCTAACAATTGAAAAAAAAGAAATCGGCTTTTTTTATCAGGAACTTTATCAAGAGCAATGGCTAACAAAATTTGTATTATCTTTTTTCTAACTTCTATTCTTTCCATTGCCCTAAAGTATTTAAAAGATGCCTCTGGATCCATTTCTTGATCCCTTCTCAAAGCTAAAATGTTCTCCTCTCTCTCCTCAGCCAAAGCAAAATAATTTTCAATTTCTTTCTTAAAGTTATCATCAATTTTGACAAAATCAATATCTGTTTGAGTCGACAATTTCTCTAAAACTATTTTTCTTAACATATATATTTCTTTCATAAAATTATTTTTATCCCAACCCATATCATATGTCAATAGTATCTTTTCTAATTAAACATTCTTTCGGCAAGATTCTTTTTAATTCAGGTGTAGAGTTTGATATTTTTTTGTTTTTTAGATATAATTTGTATTAATAATTATTGAGGAGGTATTGAGATGGCATTAATGATTACTGATGAATGTATCAATTGTGGAGCATGTGTTCCTGAGTGTCCCAATGAAGCAATCTCTGAGGGAGAGGATATTTTTATTATTGACCCTGACAAATGTACAGAATGCGTAGGTTGGTATGATGAACCTCAGTGTGTACAGGTTTGTCCTGTTGATTGTATAGTTGATGATCCAGATCATAGAGAAACAAAAGAGCAGCTTCTTGAAAAATTTAAAAAACTTCATCCTGATAAAGAACCTAAAGTTTGATTTTAAGGCTTAATCGAGGGGAAGCTTAAAAGGCTTCCCCTTTTTTTATTACTAAAATTTATAAAAGGAGAAAAAATGGATAAACCTAAGTTTATTTTAAATAAGAATCCTCTTGAAGAGGTAAAAAACATAATAGCCGTTGGTAGTGGCAAAGGCGGTGTTGGGAAAACAACTGTTTCAGTAAATCTTGCTCTGACTTTGAAAAACAAGGGCTTTAAGGTTGGGTTAATGGATGCTGATGTCTATGGCCCAAATGTCCCTGTAATGATGGGAATTTCCGGTACACCTGCAATAACAGAGGATAAAAAAATCATTCCTCTTGAAAAGGATGGTATTAAAATAATATCAGTTCACTTTTTTGTGCAGGAGGATCAGCCATTAATCTGGAGAGGTCCTCTTGTCTCAAATCTTGTGAATCAATTTATCAATGATGTTCAGTGGGGAGAATTGGATTATCTGATAGTTGATCTTCCACCGGGAACAGGCGATGTTCAGATTTCTTTATCTCAGAAGCTTAAACTAACCGGAGGTGTTGTTGTAACAACCCCTCAAAAGATTTCACAGTATGATGTTAAGAAAGCGGTAAATATGTTTAAAGCAGTGGATGTACCAGTTTTAGGAGTCATTGAAAATATGTCCTATGTAATTTGCCCAAAGTGTGGAGAAAAAATTTATCTCTTTCCACAGGGAGGAGGAGAAAATATCAGTAAACTCTTTAATATAGATTTTCTTGGAAGTCTTCCTTTTGACCCTGAAGTTTCAACTCAAAGTGATTCAGGAAAACCAATAGTAGCTGTTTCTCCTGAAAATGAAATATCTAAAACATACGACAATATAGCGGAGAAGATAATAGAGAAAACCTCAAATTGAAAACCTTTTTTTCAGGAGTCAAAAGATATTATTTAAATATTATACTCTTTATACTAACTTTTTTTACTACGACGGTAGTAGGAACTCTTTTTTATCTATCCTTTCAGAATCCTGAAAAAGAGCTCTCTACAGAGTTTCTTAAGAATTACCTTTTATCACCAAAGAATTATCTTTCTGGTCTCCTTTATTCTTTGCCCTTATTAATCATTCTATTTGCCCACGAAATGGGACATTACTTAATGTGTAAAAAGTATGAAATAAATGCAACCCCACCTTACTTTATCCCGGCTCCCACTCTTGTCGGAACATTCGGAGCTGTTATAAGAATTAAAGAGCCAATTTATTCAAAGATTCCTCTTTTTGATATTGGAATCGCAGGCCCTCTTATGAGCTTTTTTCTTTCTATTCCTGTTTTGATATACGGTATAGGTAAATCAAAGATTGTTTATTCTCTACCATCTGAAGGTCTCAATCTTGGAGAACCTTTAATCTTCAAATTTATTGAAAGCCTATATTTCAAAAATTTACCCCAGAATGCAGATATTTTAATTCATCCTATTGCCTTTGCAGGATGGTTTGGAATACTTGTTACTGCGTTTAATCTAATTCCTATAGGACAGCTTGATGGAGGACATATTTTCTATGCTTTTTCCTCTAAGCTTTATAAAAAACTCACCTACTTTTTTGTAGCTCTGTTAATCTTTGGAGGAATTGTTTATTGGGAAGGATGGTTTTTATGGGCAATTTTAATAATGTTATTCGGAGTTAAACATCCACCAGTATTTGATCAAGAGAGAGAACTTGATTCTAAAAGAAGATTACTTTTTTATCTTATTATAATTATATTTCTTCTCTCTTTTACTCCTACTCCCTTATATTTTTCCAAGTAATAAATTACCCTATATATTTTGAATTATCAAAAGCAAGAATAGGATAGAAAATAAAACCTAAAAAGAGAAGCCCTAATCCAAAACCTATATCTTTTCCAAAAACTTTGGCCAATTCAAGGGTAACAATTATCCCTATAACAAAGTTAACCAAGGGAATAAACATAAGAATGAGCCACCATCCAGGTTTCTTAACTATCTTAATTAAAACATAAACATTGTAAATGGGGATAATAGATGCCCATCCAGGTTGCCCTGCTTTTTCAAAAATTCTCCAGAACGCATAAATGTAAAATACGGCTATAACAAGCCACACAATAAAAAAGGTGCCACTAAAAATTGCAATATTTGTGTTCTCCATTTTTACCTCCTTTATAAGTAAATTTACCAAGATGTATTATAAATGTCAAATGAAGACTCTTTTCACTAAAGATAAGATAGGGTTTCTTTTGGCTAAAAGGGTGATATTGTACTGTTTTCCTTATTATAGTAAAATAAAAAATGAATGAACCACGCTATGATTTATAC
>JALXDT010000215.1 GCA_027070475.1 Candidatus Aminicenantota bacterium
AGGATATGTTTCAAATGGAGACATTAATAAGAATCTTTTGAGATTGAAACTTGATCTATTTTATTCTCCTGATTTGGCATTATTAAACTATATACAATACGATGATGTAACAAAAGAGCTGGGGGCAAACATAAGATTGATCTGGAGAAGAACCCCTGAGAATATTATATACCTTGTTTTTAATAAAAATTGGGTTGGGGAAGATCTTCTTGAGAGGCGATTTTATCCTCAATGGGATAATTTTATTTTTAAGATTGTATACAATTGGCGTCCGTAAACCTTATTTTTCTTTTTTTGTTTTTAAATATTCTAAAATAAAAAACATTTCTGTTATAAGAAAGAATAATAAAATTTCATAGAAAAGCATTTTAATCCTCCTTTTTTAAATTGATAATTTATTTTACTAAAGGATATGTATCAAATAGTGATAGAGGTTTTTCCCTGTTTCTCTCTTGAATTTATAGATAGTTTGTGATAAAAATAAAAAGAAAAGAAGATGAAGATTGAAAATAATAGATATAGATTTCGCCATAAAGATTTTTTTTTAGACCTATTTGGTGAAAATGTTTATGCAGTGGGAGGTTTTGTAAGGGATCTTTTCCTAGGCAAAACAAGAGATGATGTGGATTTGTTGATAGTAAAGGAAGATATAGACTCTATTATAGAAAAATTAAAACCACACGGTAAGGTTGATGTTGTGGGGAAAAACTTTGGAATAGTTCTGTTTACCTATGGAGGAATATCTTATGAAATTGCACTCCCGAGGATTGATATTACGGATAATAAGAAAAAAGCTGATCACAAAAATTTCATAATAAAAGCTGATCCATTTTTACCTATAGAAGAGGATCTTAAAAGGAGAGATTTTGTTTGTAATTCAATGGCACTTCACCTTAAAAGCGGGGAGCTTATCGATCCCTTTGGAGGTGTTAAGGATATTGAGAATAAGATTTTGAGAATGACCAATGAAGAGAGCTTCTTTGATGATCCTTTAAGAATTTTAAGAGCTGCAAGGTTTGCCTCAACCTTAAATTTTAAATTGGAAGAGAAAATTTATGATAAAGCCAATGAAACGGATCTTAAAGGCTTAAGTGTAGAGAGGATAACTGAAGAGTTTTTCAAGATGCTTTCGAGGTCAGAAAAGCCATCTGTTGGGTTAAGAGAATACTTTAAGCTGGGAATTTTAAGACAGCTCTTTCCCGAGCTTTTTAAATTAACTCTTACTATTCAGGACTCTGAATTTCATCCTGAAACAGATGAGCAGGGACACCATACTGTTTGGGTTCATACTCTTCTTGTGGTTGATAATGCTGCCTATCTTTCAGAAAAGGAGAGATTTGAGTTTGATGAAACAGAGAGGCTTATACTTCTTTTAGGAGCTATTTACCATGATATAGGAAAGATTGAAACAACGGAGTGGAGATGGAAAAGGGGAAGAATGACCATAACAAGTAATAATCATGATTTTCAGGGAGAAAAGATAGCAGAAAGAGTTTTTAAAAGATTTAAGATAGTTCGATATAAAGGCTATAAGATGAAGCATCTGGTGAAAAAGATGATAAGACATCACCACAGGATTTTTGACCTCTGGAGAAACAAGGAATCAATTACAAAAAAATCGGTTGCTAAAGTTTATCTTGAATTTAAGGATGATATTAAATATCTCTTAATCCTTGATATTGCTGACAAGGAAGGGAGAGGACAGCCAAGGCCTGAATCTCTTGATGAGAGAGGAGAATGGTTTTTAAGCTTGATTGAAAAATATGAGTTGAATAAAGATACAATAAATCCTTTAATAATGGGAAGGGATTTAATCAAAATAGGGGTTTCTCCGGGCCCATTGATGGGTAAAATTATTAAAGAATTATACGAAAAACAGCTTGAGGATAAATTTAAAACAAAAGAAGAAGGTCTTGAATTTGCAAAAGAGTTAATAAAGAATATTTCAATGGAGGATAATAAATGATTTTAAAAACAAAAAACATTTTCGTTTTAATGCTTGCTTTTACATTATTTATGTCTAATCCATTTTTATTATCGAAAGAAAAACCCACTTCAGCTGAAATAAATTTTTATAAAGGAATCTCCTATTATCTTTTAGAGGATATTGATAATGCAAGGTTTTACACAAACAAATATCTGGAACGAATAGGAAAAGAAGATTTAAAAAGAGCTTTTAACTATCTTTTTAAGAACGACAAGCTTTCAGCCTCAAGAATTTTTGAAAACTATATTAGAAAAAGATATAAGAGATTAGATGCTGTGATTGGATATGCATTATCAATAGGGGAATACTCTTTTTATTATGAGGAATACTATTTTTCTTTAGCTAATGATATTTTTCCCCGAAAATCTATTAGTTATTTAACCTATGGTTATTTTTATTTAAAGGAGGGCGATCTGGCTTCTGCAAAAGAGCTGATAAAGAAAGCAATTAGAATCTATGATTTACCTGAATATCATCTTGTTTACTCTCTCTATTTGAGATTTTCCGGAAATTATGCGGCAGAGCTAAAAGAACTCCAGAAGTATATAAATAAAACTAACTATAAAAAAGGCTATATAAGAGGGGCAAATATTTTGATTAGACAATCAAAGTATGATCAGGCTTTGAAATTTTTAGAGCCATCTCCGGATAGTGATGAGAAGTTTATCTTAAAAGCAAAAATTTTAAGATTAAAATCGGATTATAAAGGAGCCCTCTCTGTTTTAAAAAAGGTAAAAGAGAGAGAAACATTCTCATATAAAAAAGAACTCGGAATAAATTATTTTTTAAATGGTAAAATTTCCAAGGCAATTAAAATATTTAAAAAGATAGAGCTTTTGGCTGAGGAAGATCCTGAATTCTTTTATTATTACGGAAAGGCTCTATTGAAGAAAAATAAAGCGTTAGCTGGAATGTGGTTATACAGAGCAGCAGTGATGAGCGATATGGGAAAAGATGAATTACAGCAGACACCAAAGGGAAGTGAATTATTACTAAAAGTAAAAGAGCGAAAAATATTAAACTTTTTTAGAATTGATGGGTTTAAATGGATTGGAGAAAAAAGAATTATTATCTGGGGTAAAAGAAAAGCCAATTCGTATAAAAATTTTCTATATGTCTTTAACAGAAATGGGAATTTGGAAAAATCCTACATTCTTGATGAAGTGGTTCAGGATATAAAATTATCCCCAAATGGAAATTTTGTAGCAATAGTAAGTTTCTCAAAAAGGAAAGATGTGGCAAATTTTTATCTGATGAATTTGGGGAGAAAAACTATCAGAAAAATAAATAACTATGGAGTTGAAGAAAAAGTATGGGTACCGCTTTTCTCTAATGATTCGAAGAGTATATATTTTGTAAGTGAGGATTATACAAAAAGTGCTTTTAAGGCTCCCTTTAGCATAGAGGATAGAATGGGAAAAGTGTATTATTTTTATCCTGATATTATTCTTTCAGGGTACTATTATAATATTCAGGCACAAGTTTTCACTTCTATAAACAGAAGAAACATTGACAAACAGATTAAACTATTCAAAGATATTGATAAAATATCATCTCTCTACTCTTCCTCTGTAAAGTTTAAAGAGCTTATAGAAAAAGGGAAAGCTATTTCATTTTCTTCTTCCAGTCGAATGGAAATTTTAAGAAATAATCTTAATACAGTCATATTTGAAGCAACAGAAACAGATTCTTTTTTGTACCATATTTTTAAAGATGATGGGACCATTTTGGTGGGAGAAAGTAATAAAATTCTGAAAAATAAAAGTTATGAATATTGTGAGCCAATTTATTTTAATCCTGATAATAACCTGTTTTTTATAAAAGGAGAAGGAAAAATTTTTGTAATTGATACAATAAAAAAGAAACTGAAAAAGATAATTAAAGGGGTAAACAGTGTAAAGCTTTATAAAAACAAAAAAATCTTTTATCTAAATAAAGATTTAAGGGTGTATTCTCTGGATACTGAAAGAGTGAAAGTTAAAAAAGCTCTGAAAATGAAAGGATATGATCAGATATTAACTAATAATCAATACATATATTTTGTAAACAAAGGACTCTGGATTTATAGTGAAGGAGCTAAAAGAGAGAATTTCTCAGGATTATTTCCCAAAGTGGAAAAATATAATATTTCTCCTTATGGGAGTGCATTGGCCTTTTCAAAAGGAGGGAAATTAATCTTATTGCCTTTGAAATAGGAGGTAATATGAAAGAACAAAAGTTTTCTCCAGTAAAGTTATACAGTGGCATGATTTTTAAAGATGAAAAATTTCTTCAAGAAGCTTTAAAAAAAATAAAGTGCAAATTTGGTGAAATAGAAGAGAGATCTGAAAAATTTCCTTTTAATGCTACGGATTATTATTTTAAAGAGATGGGGAGACCACTTTACCGTCAATTTTTTGTTTTTAGTGGCCTAATAGAACCGGAATTATTAGCTGATATAAAGATTTTCACGAACAGATTGGAGGAAGAGTTAATGGAAAAAAGTAATAGTGCGGGGAGAGTAGTTAATATAGACCCGGGAATAATCACTTCAGGTTCTCTGATAGTCGCCACGGCGAAAAATTTTTCTCACAGAGTTCCTCTTAAGAATGGGATATATGCCCATATTGAATATCTCTTTACAAAAAATGGAGTTAGAGAGCTTGATTGGACATATACGGATTTCAGGTCAGAGGAGTATAAGAAATTTTTTTTCAAAGTTAGAAAAAGATATCTTGAGGAATTAAAGAAGAATAGGGCTAATGAAAAATAAAACGATAGTTTTGCTTACAATTTTTTTAATTTTTGTATTCTTTCCCTCATGTAAGAGGGATAATACGAAAGAGGAAATAAAAAAGATAATAAATAAAGCTGTGGAATTAGCTCAGGAAAGAAAAAAAGATGAGTTATTAGAGCTTATTGATGAAGATTATAAAGATCCTATGGGT
>JALXDT010000216.1:0-1427 GCA_027070475.1 Candidatus Aminicenantota bacterium
AAATTATTAAAAAAAAAAAGACTTTTGGAAAAAATCTTTTTTTTAAATTTAAAATAATAAATAAAGAGAATAGGTAATAAAAGTAATGAAAAATAGGGATATAAAAACCTCATCTATATTTCTTTTTCACTCTTTGCGATAACTATAGCAGCTGCGGCATCTCCCAAAACATTGCTTATTGTTCTTAGCATATCAAGAATTCTATCAACCCCAAGTATTAAAGCTATTCCCTCTATTGGAACATTTATTGCTCTTAAAATCATTGCAAGGGTTATTATTCCGACTCCGGGAACTCCGGCTGTCCCAACAGCGGCGAGAGTAGCAGTGAGAACAATAGTTAATTGTCCTGCGAGTGTTAGTTTAATTCCATAAACCTGAGCGATAAATACAGCAGCAACTCCCTGGTAAAGAGCTGTGCCATTCATATTGATTGTGGCACCTAATGGTAAAACAAAACTTGATATATATGAAGGAACTTTAAATTTTGTTTCAACTGTTTCCATAGTTACAGGGAGTGTGGCATTGGAGGATGAAGTGGAGAAAGCCAAAATCATAACATCCCTCATTTTAACCAAAAATTCCTTTATACTAACCTTGCTTAAAAATTTAACAAAGAATGGTAGTATTATAAATGTGTGAACAAAAAGTCCCAATACAACTGTAAGAGAGTAGGTGAGAAGCGTAACAAGAATTTTATAACCATATTTACCTATTATTGCAGCTAAAAGAGCAAAAACACCATATGGAGCAAATTTCATAATTATATCGACAACTTTTATACTTACATCACTAACAGAATTAAAAAACTTTAAGAGTGGATCCCCTCTGTCTTTTGGTAATAATGTGGCAGCAATACCAAACATTATTGCAAGAAAAATCACCTGTAACATATCTGATTTTACAAATGATTTTACAGGATTTCTTGGAACAATATTAACAAGTGTATCAATTAATGAAGTTTTTTGTACTTTTTTAAGGTTTATTTGCCCGCTATTTACATAATTTTTGTACAATTGTTCTTTTGTTTCCTTTTTTATGTATTTGCCGGGTTTCAAATTGTTTACAGCTATGAGCCCTATTGTAATAGCAACAACTGTTGTAACAAGGTAAAAGAGAAGAGTTTGAGGAGTGTATACTCTAATTTATTTATGAGATTATTGATGATGAATTGGTAATTTTGATGATAGATGCAGATAATAGAGGTGATATTTATTAAGTGAGAGAATTATTATGCAAGAAGCAAAGAAGTTAGATAGCTATACCTATCAAGACTATTTAGATATAGCAAACTCCACTAATGAGAGAGTAGAACTTATATTTGGATATATCTATATGATGGCTGGTACTACTGCTTTGCATCAAGATATTGTGGGTAATATATTTTTTTATCTTAAAGGTATCTCAAAAGAGAAAAAGCGGTGCTTACC
>JALXDT010000216.1:1437-6729 GCA_027070475.1 Candidatus Aminicenantota bacterium
CTTGCTGTACCAACAAAAAGAGAAGAAAATACCAGAGGAAGAACTATCATTGTAATTAATCTTAAGAAAATATCACCTATTGGCTTTATCAATACTGATTTGGGGCCAACAATAACTCCAAAAACAGCTCCTAAAATTAGACCTAAAATTATTTTCGTATGAAGCTCCATGTTTTTCCAAAACTTCATTAACTTCATTCTTTATCTCCTGCAAAAAGTTTTCTTCCTATACGATAATCATAATCAGTAGAGATAGAATCTCCTGAATGATTTTTTAGTATATTATCAAAAATATTCATTTGAGAATCAATAAAATCTGCAAAATGCAAGGCAAGTGCCTCTTTTGTCATAGGAAGCTGATAAGCTCCGAATTCATAATTTCCATGATGAGAAATGATAAGGTGTGTTAATTTTGTTAATAGAGATTCTGGAAATCCGATTATCTTTTCACTCTCTTCCTTTAGAATTTGAACTCCTATGATTATATGACCTAACAAAACTCCTTTTTCACTCTCTTCTTTTTTTACTTCACCTTTAATTTCCTCAATTTTTCCTATATCGTGTATAATGCCCCCTGTTATTGTAAGTTCTTTGTCAAGTTTATACTTAGTTGATAGAAAATCGCAAATATCAACAACAGCCAAAGTGTGTTCAAGAAGGCCCCCTATATAGTTATGGTGAACCTTTCTCGCCCCCGGCCATATTTTTAATTTCTCACCATACTTATTTAAAATTCTTTCAAGAAGTTTCAAAAGAAATGGATTTTTTATATTCTTCTTTATGATACTGTTTAATTTTGCCCACATTTCCTCTGAAGATATCTCGGCAGAAGGTAGAATTTTTGAAGGTTCAACTTCATCTTCATAAATTTTTCTTATTTTTTGTACTTTGATCTGATTTTTGTCATTAAAGCTTTCCACTATACCCTCAACATAAACAATATCGCCTTCCTCAAAAGTATCTTTTAATTTATCCGCATTATCCCAAACTTTTCCGCTAATTTCGCCGGTTTTATCCTCAAAAACAATATCCAAGTAATCTTTATTTGTTTTTGTTACTCTTAATTTTTTTGTTTTAACAAGATAATATGCCTTTATAGAGCTGTTTTTTTCAAGATCCTTTATCTGATTATTCATTATTTTTTTCTGCCCATAGCTTCATTAAATTGATAATGACATCAACAGCTCTTTCCATAGACTGATAACTTATCCATTCCCTTTTTGAGTGAAAATTATGTCCACCCGTAAAAATGTTAGGTGTCGGAATTCCCATAAAGGAGAGCTTTGCGCCATCTGTTCCTCCCCTTATTGGAGTCCTTATAGGTTTAATACCTGCCATCTCGATTGCCTTAATTGCAAGATTTAGAACATCGGGATACTGGTCTAAAATTTCTTTCATATTTCTGTATGATTCTTTTATTTCTGCTGTATAACTTGCACCTGGATATTTTTCCACAACCTGTTTTGCCAGAGATTCAAGAAACTCTTCTTTACTTTTAAGTTCACTCTCTACAAAATCTCTTATTATAAAAAATAATGTTGTCTCCTCTTCTATTCCAGATATTTCAACAGGATGCACATAACCCTCTCTCTTTTCAGTGGTTTCAGGGCTCATTCTGTCTTTCGGAAGAAGTGTTAAGAATTCTCCCGCAAGCTTTATAGCATTTATCATTTTCCCTTTTGCATAACCCGGATGGACATTTATGCCTTTAAATTTTATTATCATTGAGTCAGCATTAAAATTTTCATCCTCAATCTCTCCATCTGCTCCTCCGTCAATTGTATATGCAAATTGAGCGCCGAATTTTTCCTTGTCAAATTTGATTGTTCCTCTTCCTATTTCTTCATCAGGAGTGAAAGCCACTCTGATTTCCGGTCTCGGAATGTCAGGATTGTTAACAAAGAAAGTTAAAGCTTCCATAATTTCGGCAATTCCTGCCTTGTCATCTGCTCCTAAAAGGGTAGAACCATCTGAAGTTATAATATCTTCTCCTATGTGTTTTCTCAAACTTTCATCCTCCTTGATAACAACACCTTTTTCTCCCGGTAGCTCAATATCTCCTCCCTGATAGTTTTTATTAATTACCGGTGTGACATCTTTACCGCTTACAGCTGGGGCAGTATCAAGGTGGGATATTAATCCTATTTTATACTTATTGTTTTTCATATTTGACGGAAGAGTTGCATATACATAGCAATACTCATCAACTTCAACATTTTCAAGTCCCAGCTCCTTAAGCTCCTTAACAAGAACCTCGGCAAGGTCAAACTGTTTTTTTGTGGAAGGTGTACTTTCGCTCTTCTCATCAGATTGTGTGTCAATTTTCACATAATTTAAAAATCTCTCCAAAAGTTTTTCATATTTGTAAGCCATTTTTTCCTCCTATAATCTTTTTATTTGTTCCCCGCAATCCTCTTCCTGATTTTTTAATTTTTGAAAGAGGTGTTTTATCGCAGGTATTAAAGGGATAAAATTCTCTTCTATTGCTTTTGGGTTACCGGGAAGATTTATGATAAATGTGTTTCCATTGATTCCTGCCACTGCTCTTGAAATAGCAGCCATTGGAGTATGCTTTAAACCATAGTGAACCATTGCATATTCAAAACCTGAAAGCCTCTTTTCAATAAACTTTTCCGTCACATCCGGAGTTATATCCCTGTTTGTTATTCCGGTTCCGCCGGAAGTAACTATAAGGTTTACATTATTTACATATTTTTTAAAAAGATTTTCAAGCTCTCTCTTTTCATCTGGAATAACCACTTTTTCTTTCACATCAAAACCACTATTTTTTAAGATATTAACTAAAATTTCACCGCTTTTATCCTCTCTTATTCCCTTGGAAGCTCTGTCGCTCAGTACAATCACTATTGAATTAATCATTGATTAACTTTACATTAAAATAGTATGAATTGTCAAGAATACGAGGCTTTGTTTTCATTAGTATTAATTTTCAGATTTTAGAAGAACAATAGAAAAAGCTTTTATCGCCCTTTTTTCTCCTACATCTCCCAACCCTTCATCTGTTTTTGCCTTAATAGAAATCAATGATTTATCTATTTCAAGAACAGGAGATAATTTCTCTTTCATCATTTCTATGTAGGGATTAATCTTTGGCTCCTCTGCTATAATCACACAATCAAGATTTTCAATGAAGAAATTTTCTTTTTTCATGAGTTTTATGGTTTCTTTTAATAGTATAAGAGAATCTATATTCTTATATTTAGAATCCGTATCAGGGAAATGAACACCTATGTCTCTTTTTCCCATAGCACCTAAAATCGCATCTATTATAGAATGAATTAGGACATCTCCGTCTGAATGAGCCTCAAATTTTTTATTATAAGGAATTTTTACATTACCAATTATCACAAACTCTCCCGGGCTAACTAACTTATGCTTATCGTATCCCAAACCTATTCTGATTTTCACCTTTTTTCTCCCTCCTAAAATTATTTATTTCAAAGGGTAAATACAACACATTATAATTTCTTGATAAAATTCTACTATATTTACTATAAGTTTTCAATTAATTTAAATATGTTAGTAGCACTAATATTTTTGATTAAATTATTAAGAATTTACTAATTATTAATTTTTGAGGAGATTTTAAAGGAGTAAAGCTCAGCATTTATCATATAAAATTTTAATCTGATGGCTTTTCCCATAAGCTCTTTTAAAGAGTGATCTTTCCACATCATCTCATGAGATAAAGAGTCCCCCTGAAAAGGTATTGAATTTTCTTTTCCAAATCCTTTATAAACTTCTCCGATTGTATTTAATACATCGACTTTTATCACTCCCTTTGGACATTTGCAATTTATTTCAAGGGTATCTCCTTCACAGATAAATGGTCTTGTAAGAATAACGCCCACTTCAGGATTTTTCCCCACTTTAAAATCTCCGTTTCTGTCTACAAATTTATCTGTTTGAATTTTAGTCCTTCTTCCAACAAATCTATCTAATGGAATAGTTAAGAGCCCGATTTCTGTTTTTGAAGAATAACTGCTGTGGGATTTATTAGTACCACTGTAGTATATGTATATCTTATTTTTTACAACTAAAGGTTTTGCAGGTGAAACCATACCTGCATCAAATTCTCCCTCCTTACCAAGTCCTATGAAAGCTTCTCTTTTTGCAAGGCGTTCCCAGTGGAGCAGATCCCTGCTAAAAACAAGCTGTTGAACTATATTCTGTTTTTTATCCGAATCAAACATAGAAAGAAATCCATAGTAAATATTTTCATAAGGGAAAATACGCAAATCATAAAGTTCTATTGTATCCAATTCATCCGGAATTATAACTGTTTTGGGAAATGTCCAGTGAATTAAATCTTTGCTAAAAGATATTGCTATTCTTCTCATCCAGGGACCTGCATAAACAAGTGGCCTTCTTGAACTGACAAACATCTTAATCCTGTCATCCCAGAAAGCATCCCCTTGGCCATCTGCCAATCCGAAAACCTCTACCGGATTATCTTTGTATGAAGTCCAGTGAATTCCATCAGGTGAAAAGGCAAGATTTGTCGTATCAATCCAGTTGTCCTGAAACCATTTCACTGTCCACTTTTTACCTTCATCCTCAGCTTTAATCTTAGATAGTGGTAATACTCCGTAAACATCACTGTAATAGAACTTATATCTTTTTTTTGGATCTTTTTCATTGTAATCTTTAACTACTCTTCCGGAAGCCCAGAATCTTCCTTTATAAACAAGATTATTATTTTTGGAACCATTAAATTCTATAACTCCAAGATTAGGTTTTATCCAGTGGATTCCATCCTTTGAATAAGCATAAGCTGTCCAGTATGTGTAAAGATAAGGTTTTTTCCTGTTGAGAATTCTAAACACAGTATACCACATCTTAAATAGTTTATCCTCTTTATCATAAAAAACAGTTGAGACTGCTGGACCTCCACTTTTAACTCCCGGAACATTCCACTCTTCCCAGGGTCTATCAAAATGTATGATTGGATTTTCAGGATATCTTTTAGGTTTATTAAGATGTCTCTCAATGTTCCATATATCTTCAATAATATAATTATCAAAAAGAAGCTGTTTTTGATTTCCGATTTTCAGAATAATGCCTGTAGTGTCATAACCTTTTTTAATTCTCTTTTTTATCTCTTCAGTGGTTAAAGAAAATAATGTATTAGAGGTGAAAATAAGAAGGATAATAATCAAAATGAAAAGGGTAATGGGAAAAATAAAAAACAGGTATCTAACAATGATAGTTTAGATAGAAAAAACAAACAAAATGGCCAGCAGTCAGAGACAGGCAAAGAAAAGAATAAAGG
>JALXDT010000216.1:6739-16040 GCA_027070475.1 Candidatus Aminicenantota bacterium
TATCCATATCTTTTTAATTAATATTTATTCTAAAATAGTAAACTCACCTTCCAGACCTTCCTGACTGCTTGGACCAACCCACACTTTGAATTTTCCGGGTTCTACGGTTATCCTGTTACCTTTATAGTGAAAACCCAGTAGTTTTTCATCAAGAATAAAAGAGATGACCTTAGATTCTCCGGCTTTTAGTTTGATCTTTTTAAAACCTTTAAGTTCTTTTACAGGTCTTATTATACTTGATACAAGATCTCTTATGTAAAGTTCAACTATTTCTTCTCCATCAAAATTACCCGTATTTTTGACTTTAACACTAACTTTTATTTTTTCATTGGCGTGAGCCTTTTCAGGGCTTATTCTAAGATCACTGTATGAAAATTTTGTATAACTGAGTCCAAAGCCAAAAGGAAAGAGTGGTTCATTGGATTCATCCCTGTATCTTGAGAAATTCCTTGGTTTGTTCTTAATTAAAGGTCTTCCTGTATTTTCATGATTATAATAAATAGGAATTTGGCCAATTGCTCTTGGAATTGTTACGGGTAATTTTGCGGAAGGATTATAATCTCCGAATAAAACATCAGCTATTGCATTCCCTGACTCTATCCCAAGATACCATGCAAGCAATACAGCGTCAGAATACTTAACAATAGAATTAATCGGACGGGGTCTGCCATCTATAATAATAGTAATGATCGGAGAGCTGGTATTTTTTGAAATTTCTTTAATCAACTTTAATTGAGGTTCGGGAAGTTTTAAATGAGCTAAGGATGCATCCTCTCCTGAGATATTATCTCCCAAGAAGAGTAAAACGATATCTGCGTTCTTTGAGATTTTTACCGCTTCTTCAATTCCACCTTTTATAAAACCACGGATTTCGCTTCCTTTTGAATAGAAAATTTTTACTCCATTCTTTACTTTATTTTTTATTCCCTCAAAAGCAGATATAACATCCTCAGCTCTTCCGTACAAAGACCAACAACCGAGAGGAGTTTTTTTATCTTTAGCAAGAGGTCCAATAACTGCTATTTTCTCAGGAAATTTTTTTATTGGTAAAACACTGTTCTTATTTTTAAGAAGAATAATTGACCTTTGAGCAACCTTTCTTTCAAATTTTCTCTTTTCATTTGTTAAAATTTCATTAGTCCTGTTCTCATCCTTATATGGATTTTCAAAAAGTCCCTTTAATATTTTAACTCTTAAAACTCTTTTTACAGAATCATTCAAAATTTTTTCATCAATTTTTCCTTCCCTTACTAATTCCGGTAGATATTTTAAATAAACTCCGCTTTCCATGTCCATATCAACTCCTGCAATTAATCCTTTTAAAGCTGCATCTTTCTCATCCTTTGAAAACCCATGATTAATTGTCTCCTTTATGGATTCCCAATCACTTACAACAAAGCCTTTAAAAGAAAAATCATTCTTCAGGATTTTTCTTATGGTAAAATAATTCGCTGAAGCGGGGATACCATTTATACTGTTAAAAGCTGACATCACAGTTAGAGCACCTGCCTTAATTCCCGCTTCATAAGGGGGAAGGTAAATCTCTCTTAAGGTTTTTTCAGAAATATCAACACTATTGTAATCTCTTCCTCCGATTGCAGCTCCATAGGCAACATAGTGTTTTAAGCACGCCACTAAGGAGGTAGGGGAGGAGATATCTTCATCTTGAAATCCTTTTACTGCTGCAAAACTCATCCTTGAAGCTAAAAATGGATCTTCACCATAACCTTCTGCAATTCTTCCCCACCTTGGATCCCTTGCAATATCAATCATAGGGGCAAAGGTCCAATCAATACCACCTGCGGTAGCTTCTATTGCAGCTATTCTTGCGGATTTCTTGACAAGTTCAGGATCCCAGGAAGCAGCTTGAGCAAGGGGTATGGGAAATATCGTTCTATACCCGTGTATAACATCTATTCCAAAAATAAGGGGAATACCCAATCTACTTTCTTCCACAGCAACTTTTTGAATTAAATTTCTTTCTTTTATCCCTTTTACATTCAAAAAAGAGCCAATTAGTCCCTTTCTTATCAGATTTAAATATTTCTCTTTTTTCTTCTTATACTCTTTTCCGGAGCCACTGAGACTGAATTTAACCAATTGACCAACTTTCTCTTCCAGAGTCATTTTTGACAGAATTTCATTGATTCTTTTTTCAGTGGAAGCCTGCTTTATGTCAGACTTTTTTTGAGAAAAAGAAAAATTTAGAATGACTGAACTTAAAATTACAAAAAAGAGTAATCTTTTCATATAGATTTCCTGTTTTTACTTACTCTATTTTACGATAAGACAATCTTCCTCTAATATTTCACAAAGAGGGTTGATTTCTTTTGATGAATATCCAAGATGATTGTGAAGTCTCCATCCTTCTGCATATTTGAATTTTTTTGACATTCTCCCCATTTCTTCGGTCATATCCACCATTGTTTTTACATAGGATCCCATCCCTTGACTTTTATCAAGCCAATCTTTTTGACTTTTGTGCTGGGAGAGCATCTCTTTTTTCTTTTCTAAAACATCTTCAATATTTATATAAAAATCAGGGTAAACAGTTTCTCTCATCTGAGTTTTTAATCCGTGAGGCAAACTATGGTATAAAGCAACATCCTTGTTTATTGGAGGTAATGGAGGATTTGTGGCATAATTTGGCATACCTCTGACAAAAGCAGCTGTTACAAGAACTCTTGCAGCATTCATATGATCTTCCATATAATCTTCAAGTGATTGCATTAAGATAATATCTGGCTTTACATCCCTGACTATTGCTGCCACTTTTCTAATCAAATCCTGAGTATAAAAGATTTCAAGGTCATCAACAAGGCTATCATGATAAATAGCTCCAGCTATTTTTGCCGCATTAATAGACTCTTCCCTTCTTATTTTTATTATCTCCTCTCTTGAATACTCTTGAGTTCCGCAACTTCCATTTGCTATATTCAAATAGTGTAATTCTAATCCTTTTTCTTTTAATTTAATAAATGTACCGCCCATCATAAACTCAATATCATCTGGATGAGCCCCTGCTGCTAAGACAATCATCTAAACCTCCGTAAATAAATTGTTAATATTGAATTAATGCATTTCTACTGCAACTTCTCCTAATCCCGGTCTGTAAATATTGAATTGGACATTTGGATGGAGAGCTAATAATGACATTGGGACTGAAGAATCGGGTATTTTCTTTGAAATCATAAAGGCTGTAAGTCTTATTCCAAAAGGATTATCATGATTTCCATAGTGCCAGATTGAAACCTTTTCAGCTTTCCATGTTTCTACCGGTCCCACTGTAATTGCCTGCGTTGGTATATCGCTTACCACTCCACCTGCAGAAGTTCTGGCATTCTGAATAAGTGTCATAGGATGTAAGTCGACAACTCTGGTTTTTAATTTTAAATATTCCTCGGGAGTTGGAGGATTATCCTTATATTTTCCTTCTCTTTTGAAGGGGTCATTAAAAGCCCAATGCTTAACTTCACCCTGACCACCTTGCATCAGGACAACTCTTATTTCATCGTAGCTTTTTGAATATTCCTCTATTTTATCAACGCTTGGAAAATGGATGTTTTCTTTGGGCATCGCATACTTTTTATCTATTCTGTTAAAACAAAGATCCATATCTGCTTTTGCAAAGCTCAGAGGATGCTCAATACTAACCTCTTTACCATCTATAACCCATTCATCCATACCCCAGAAATGCGCATTTTTTAAATTAAGTCCGATTTCATTAACTATCTGTGCAACTAAAGGAAGTTGCTCTGTAGGACCAATTGGACCTACAATTCCAGCAGGTTCACTATCTGTTGCCTGTTTCCATGCATGAATATATTCAAGAGCTTCAGCTAAATAAAAAGATTCTCTTGTATCGTAGAATTTAACAGTAAAACCTGGTCTTGAAAGCTGTTCTACATCTTTAACTGTTAATTTTGCAGCATCTCTTAAAATTTCTTCATCAAGAGTGGTGTAATCCCACCACTGAGGGGCGATTTTACTAATTCTTCTCATTTTTTACCTCCTTTCTTAAATTTTTTATTTTAACATAGAGATATTTTCAGTCAAGTAAAAAAAGAATAAAAGCTTGTAATCAATAGAAAGAGTAAAATCCGAATTATTTAAAAATTCCAAACATTATGTATTTTGAAATTAATTTTTTTATTTGATTTTCATGGTGATTAATGTTTACAATTGACAAGGAATACTTATTTTGTTATTTTATCTTAATGTTATTTCTAATAGAAAATGCAATAAAGGCAAACGAAAGCTTTAATGTTGTGGATTTTATTTCAAATTTTGGTATAGTCGGAAAACTTGTTCTTTTAACCCTTCTGTTATTCTCAATTTTAAGTTGGGCAGTAATTTTTTATAAATGGAAACAGATTAATGGAGAGCTAAAGAAATCAAAAATGTTTCTTAAAAGGTTCAGAGGAGCAAGAGGTATACAAGAGAAGTTTAAGATAGCTACACGCTATCCTGATCTTACAGTTGCAGAAATCTTCAGAGCTGCATATGAGGAAGCTTCAAATCAGGCAAAAACCAAGAGTAAAGATGATCCGTCTCAATACAGTCTAAATATAGATTCATTGGAAAGGGCCATGCTTTTAAAATTAAATGAGGGAATTGATGTTCTTGAAAATAAAGTGGGATTTTTAGCGACAACAGCATCGGTTACTCCTTTTATTGGGTTATTTGGAACTGTTTGGGGAATAATGGTTGCTTTTAATCAAATCGGCTTGCAGGGTTCAGCAGACCTTGCCACTGTTGCTCCCGGTATTTCCGAGGCTTTAATAAACACAGCAGCCGGACTTTTTGCTGCAATTCCTGCAGTTATAGCTTACAACTATATTCTAAAAAAAATAAAAGAAATCACATCTATTTCTGAAAATTTTATTCTGGAAATAGAAAATATATTTGCTAAAATAAAATATTAATTATGAGAAAAGTTAGCTTTAGAAATAATAGGGATGAGAAAGCATTATCTAACATAAATGTAACTCCACTTGTTGATGTTATGCTTGTCCTCTTAATTATCTTTATGATAACAGCTCCCATGATGAAATCCGGAATGAAAGTGAATCTTCCAAAAGCAGAGGCAAAGGAGATAAAGAAGATCAATGATGTTGTAGTGTCAATTACAAAAGATAAATATATCTATGTTAATAAGACAAATGTAAATATTAATCTTTTGAAAGATACATTGATGAATATTTTTTCAAATAGAAAGAAAAAAGTAATTTTTTTAGAGGCAGATTCATCAGTTCCCTACGGTTATGTAGTACATGTATTGGATGTTATTAAGAAGGCAGGAATAGAAAAGGTAGGGATTGTGGTTAAACCTAAAAAGAGAAAAAGATGAACTCTTCAAGGGGAGATAAGGCTTTTAAATTAGCAATTGCAGTATCTATAATTTTTCATACTCTTATCTTCGGAATTATTGTAAAAAAACCATTCAGTTCAACAAAATCAAAAAAAACTGTTTATTATGTGGATATGATGAATTTTGGAGGAGGAGGAACCCCTCCTCAAAAAAGCAACTCTAAAAAAGTTGTGAAGCAAAAAACAGTGACAAAGAAAGCATCTATGAAAGAATTAAAAGCCGAAAGTTCCAAGATAAAAAAGAAAAGCTCTTTAACATACTCAAAACCTGTTAAAAAGGTAAAAAAAAGAAAAAAAACAAGCAGAAAAAAGAGGGTGAAACCTAAAAAGAAAAAAATAGTGAGATCTCCTCTTGAAGAGGTGTTTAGAAATTATGAAAAAAAGAAGAGTTCTGATAATAGCACAGGGGTTGGTTTTGGTTTAGGAGAGGGTAGCGGAGGTTCTCCTTTATTGGGAAAATTCCCTTATGCTTATTATATAGAGCTTATTAAAAATAGAATAGCATCGAATTGGATTACAGGTTCAATTGGATTGAGGTCTTCGGATAAAATCGTTGTGGTAGTTAGTTTTAGAATTTTAAAAAATGGAAGGGTTGTTGATATAAATATTGAGAAGAGTTCTGGGATAGATTCTCTTGATACCTCTGCTCTCAGAGCAGTTAAATATTCAATACCACTACCCCCACTACCTGCTACATATGGAGGTAAGGATTTAACGGTATTTATACAGTTTGTTTATGGAGGAAAGAAATGAGAAAAAGAAAATCAATTAAAAGTTTTTTTATTTTTATATTTATCTTACTTATTTTTTTGAGTTTAAACAATCTTTATGCCCAAGGGAAAATTGGAATAACCATAGAAAAGGGTGTACCTGCCATAAGTGTTGCAATTCCTAAACCAGTATTTAAAACCGATGATAAAGAAATTATAAAGATGGGAAATTATATAATGGGAGTGTTTAAGTCAGATCTGGACTTTTCTCTGGTTTTTAGCAGAGTTCCTGATGGCTTCTACTCTTACATAAGACCTCTGAATCCTGATCAGATATTTTTTAAAGATTGGGAATCCATAGGAGCTAAAATACTTATTGTAACAGAGGTTTCAAAGGATGATGAGGGTGAGATTATTTATGGAATAAAGGTTTATGATGTAAAAACTCAGAGAATGATTTTTGGAAAAGCTTTCAGAGGTAAAAAAGGTAGCGAAAGGTTAATAGCGCATAAAGTAGCAGATCAAATGATGATAAATTTTGGAGAAAAGCCTATCTTCTCTTCAAAGATAGTATTTGTTTCATCAAGAGATGGTAATAAAGAAATATATATGATGGACTATGATGGATACAATAAGACAAGGTTAACCTATAATAAATATATAGATATTCTTCCTTCCATTTCCCCTGACAAATCGAAAATAGCATATACCTCTTATAGAAGCGGAAGACCAGACCTTTATATTCAATATCTTTATGAAGGTAAACTGAAAAGGGTATCAAAGGGAGGTGTTAATTATGGAGGGAGATGGAGTTTTGATGGGAAATATTTTATATACACCTCTTCACGGGTTGGTAATGCTGAAATTTTTATTGCCGATGAAAATGGAGATAATCCCCAGAGAGTAACTTTTAACAGATGGGTTGATTCTTCACCGGACCTTTCTCCTTCAGGAACTGAAATTGCTTTGACCTCCGATAGAAGCGGCTCTCCACAGATTTATGTTATAAATCGGGATGGAACAAATATCAGAAGGATAACATTTGAAGGAACCTATAATGATTCCCCTTCTTGGAGTCCTGATGGAGAATATCTTCTTTTTGTGTCAAGAATTGAAGGAAGATTTGATATTTATAAATACAATTTTAGAAACAGAGCATATACAAAGCTAACAGCAAGAGGAAGGAATGAAAACCCAAGCTGGAGTCCTGATGGAAGGCACATTGTCTTTTCCTCTACCATAGGAGGTACTCCTCAGATTTATATAATGGACTATAGAGGATTAAGAGTAAAAAGACTTACATATAGAGGAACAAACACTATGCCTTTCTGGTCAAAGTAAAGATGGAAATAAGTTTTTGTATTATTACTCAGGATGAGGAAGAAAATATAAAGCCTCTTCTCAATAATATAAAATCTGTTGCAGATGAAATAATCATAGTTGACAGTGGTTCTAAAGATAAAACGGTTGAGATTGCTGAAAGAATGGGAGCCAAAGTTTTTTTCAATAAGTGGATTGATTATTCCACACAAAAGAATTATGCTATATCTCAGGCTAAGAAAGATTGGGTGTTCGTGATGGATGCAGATGAAAGATTATCTGAGGTTCTTATTGATAGTATTAAGAAACTTAAAGAAAAAAATAAAATTGATGTTCAAGGTTTTCTTATAAATAGAAAGTCTTACTATCTCGGAAAATTTATCAATCATTCAGGCTGGTATCCGGATACAAAAGTTAGATTATTTAAAAAAGATTCGGGGAGCTTTTATGGAAAGTATGTCCACGAAGGCTTTAGGTTTAATGGTAATTCGGAAAAGTTGGAAGGAGATGTAATTCATTATTCATATAAGGATTTAAATGACCATATAGAAAGAATTAGAAAGTACTCATTTCTTTCAGCTAAAAGAATGAAAGAGGAAGGAAAATCTTTTAAATTGCATAAATTAATTTTCAATCCCTTTTTCGGATTTTTGAAACACTTTTTTTTCAAATTAGGTTTTCTTGATGGATTTCATGGTTTTATAATCGCATCTTTGACCTCTTATTATGTATTCCTAAAATACCTTTTTTTGTGGGAAATAGAAAGAAATGAGGATTCTTCACATTGATAGCGGCAAAACATGGCGAGGTGGACAGCGACAGATTTATTTTTTGGTTAAAGGACTAAAGGAATTAGGTGTTGAGCAGTATGCTCTGATTTCAAATAAACAATTGAAAGATAAACTTAAAGATCTTGGGGTAGAGGTATTTTCATGGAAATACAAGTTTGAATTCCATCTTGGTTTATTTAAATATCTAAAGATTTTAAAAAAGGTAAAGCCTGATATTATACACTTTCATGATTCAAGGTCTTTATCACTTTCTCTGTTAACAAAAGAAAAAAGCGTTGCAACAAGAAGGGTTGATTTTCATTTAAAAAATAGGTTTTCTAAAATAAAATACGAAAAAACTGATATTGTTGTAGGAGTTTCCAATAAAATTGTAGAAGTTCTAAAAGAAGATGGAATAAAAGATGTTTTGCTTATCTATGATGGGATTGATCCCGATGAACTTAAGGTTAAAAAAACTAAAGAGGAATGCAGAAAAAAGTTTGGTTTTAAAAGCGTCCCTGTCCTTGTAAATGTTGCAGCTCTTGTTGACCATAAAGGCCACATCTTTCTTTTAAAAGCTCTTAAAATATTGAAAGATCAAGGGATAATCCCTGAAGTTCACATAGCAGGTGATGGAGAACTAAAAGAGAAGTTAATAAAATATAAGGAAGAAAATGAACTCAACAATTTGTTTTTCCACGGTTTTGTTAAAGAGATAGCTGAATTTATGTATGCCGGAGATTTTTTTATAATAACTTCACACTTAGAGGGTCTGGGGTCATCTATAATAGATGCTATGGCTCTAAAACTTCCTATTATTGCAACCAGAGCTGGAGGTATACCTGAGCTCATTGAGGGAATCTCTTTTTTAGCAAATAACAAGGATCCTTTTTCAATAGCTGAGAAGATAAAAGAAGCTATGAATAATAGGGAAAAGGCGATTGAATTTTCTGAAAAAGCCTACAATCTTTTTTTAGATCGATTTCACTATAAAAAAATGGCTAAAAGTTATAAAGATATTTACGATAGATTGGTGAGAAATAAGCTATAGTTTTATAAAAATAAGTTTACTGTTTTTTTATCAAAATCAAAGGGGTAGTTTTGTTAAAAAAAAAATGAAAAAATATTTAA
>JALXDT010000217.1 GCA_027070475.1 Candidatus Aminicenantota bacterium
ATTTATTATATTAAAAAATTAAATTTAGGAGGTAGAGATGAAAAGAGTAATAACCTTTTTATTGATTATTTCAGTAGCCCTGTTTTTTTATTCATGTAAGAAAAAAGTAAAAACTATTCCACAACCTGAGAAAAAGGTTGAGAAAGTTGAAAAAGTTGAAGAAAAGGTTCCCAAGCTCAAAGTTGAAAAATTATCTGAAGAGGAAATTTTTCAAAGAAAAACTATAGAAGAACTAAACAAGGAACAAGTTTTAAAGATGATTCACTTTGATTTTGACAAGGCAAATATCAGAGACGATATGGTTCCAATTCTTGAAAGAAATGCAGAATGGTTAAAAAAACATCCTACAGTAAAGATAAGAATTGAGGGATACTGTGATGAGAGAGGAACGGTGGAATATAACCTTGCATTGGGAGAAAAGAGAGCAAAAGCAGCAAGGGATTATCTTGTGTCTCTTGGAATTTCTCCAGACAGAATCACAATTGTATCATATGGAAAATCCAATCCTATTGATCCCAGACATAATGAAGAAGCCTGGTTCAAAAACAGGAGGGCAGAATTTAAGATTATAGCTAAATAAAGGTCTTAAATACAATAGATATGAAAAAGAAAAGCTTAATTTTTTTTATAATAATATTATTTTTATTAACTCCTTTAGTCGCAAAATCAAAGGAGTATAAAGAACTCAACAAAAATATCAAAAGTCTCATCACAATGGTTGAATCATTGAGCAGGAAAAATGATGCTCAAGCAGGAGAAATTTCTCAAGTTTATTCAAAATTAAAAGTAATTTTAACTCAAATCGAATCCCTGAGTAAGAAAAATTTAGAATACGAAAAGGCAATATCTTCTCTATTAACTCAAGTACAAAATCTAAAAGAATCAATTGATGAATTAAAGAAAGCAGTTAACAACCTTTACCAAAACCAGACAATATCAACCACAGATGAATCAAATACTCAAAATACCTCCTCTACAAAAGCTCAACAAACCTCCTCTTCATCAAAAAAGGAAGAACAGAAAAAGAAAGTAAAACTTTCCCCTCAGCAACTTTATTATGCTGCTTACTCGGATTATCTAAAGGGAGACTTTCAATTAGCTATTCAGAGCTTTCAGGAATACTTAAACAATTATTCTGATTCTCCCCTAGCAGATAATGCTTTATACTGGATTGGAGAATGTTTTTATTCCCAGGGGAAATATCAAGAGGCTGTTGATACATTTGATAAATTAATAAAGAAATATCCGGACGGAGATAAGGTTCCCAGTGCTATGCTAAAAAAAGGTTATTCCCTCATAGAGATGGGAAAGAGAGCTGAAGGGATTGCTGTTTTAAAAAAGATTATAAATGATTATCCGCTCTCGGAAGAGGCAGGACTTGCAGAGCAAAAAATTAGAGAAATAGGAGTTAAATAAGGAGATACTTATGAGACATCAAAATGCTTACAATAAGGTAATTTTAATCGGTCATGTAGGAAGAGATCCTGAAGTTAGATTTACACAACAGAATAGGGCGGTTGCTAATTTTTCTCTTGCAACATCAGATGTTTTCAGAACCTTTGAGGGTGAAAATGAAAAAAGAACGCAGTGGCATAAGATTGTAGCCTGGGGAAAGTTAGCAGAATTTGTTGAGAAATTTATAAAGAGAGGCAAACAAATACTTGTTGAAGGGAACCTCAGATATAATACATGGACTGGACAGGATGGAGTGAAAAGAACTTCCGCAGAGATTTATGCTGAAAGTATTGTTTTATTGGGGAGAAAAGAAAACTCTGATTTCAATAAACCTGAAACTTCAGATACAGGAGATTTTGAAGACTACCCTGATACAGACGATAATCTCCCCTTTTAATATTTATTATGGTTCAAGATTTAAATCTCTGTTTTGCCTGCGGAAAAGAAAATCCATATGGATTGAAATTAGATTTTTATCAGGAAGATGGATGGACATGTGCTGATTTTATTCCGGATAAATACTATCAGGGATACCCGAATATTCTCCATGGAGGAATAACAACAACCTTAATGGATGAGGCTATGGCTAAAGCCTTACTGAAGGATAATATAATAGCTTTAAGCGTAAAACTTGAAATTCATTTAAAGAAAAAAATTGAGATTGGTGAAAAAGTCAGAGTCAAGGCAAAATTATTAGAAAAGAGAAGAAAAATTTATATTCTTGAAGCTCTCGTTGAGGGAGTTGATAAAAAGGAGATAAAGGCACTGGCAAAAGGTTACTTTCATCAAGTCTCTTTATAAAAATTTTACAGGGAAAAGAGATCTTTTGCGATTGCTATTGTTGTATTAATAATATTTAAGACAGCTTTTTTATTCGTATAATAGCCCTTACTTATAGTTGTTTTTTGCCTTATAACTATTATTTCTATATCATCAGGTTGTTTTTTTCGTTGAAAAATCAAGGTAGTATTATCTTTTATATAACTATTTTCTTTTATACTATTAAACTTATTGATTAAATCAAACTCTTCTTTAGCTATTATAACAGTGTATAAATAGGGATATGTTTTTTCCTGCACAGAATTTATACTAACTGAAATCTGAATTCCTAAAAATCCGGATATTTGCTCTTTGGGAGTAAGCATAAGTTTGGCATCATGGGGGATGTACTTCTTATCTTTTTCCTCAACATAGAAATGAGGAACAATTACAAATCTATCCTTATAAAATTTATAAAGATAATTATAAACATCCATTAAGAGTTTGAGCTTTTGTTTTAATCCGTGCGGAGTCCATATGTAACGGTTACCCGAAGCTATCACCACTCCTATAATTACTAAAACATCAATTAAAAGATAAAAATAGATAGGAGAAACATTCCCGGTCAAAGCAAATATAATTATAAAAAAGACTATGAAGAAATAGGAAAATCCAGAACCTGGCTTTGTACTAAAATGATCTATCTTTTTTATCTTTTTTAAAGCTTGCTTGAACTCATCCATATTGGTTTGTTGCCACTTTTTAGAATTAGAACGAAAGTCTTTTTCCACCTTTACTCTTCTTACCCAATTAAAAATTATAAAGAAAAGCAAAACAATAAAACTCAAAATTATTGTAAATGTATTATTTAAAAGCTGAAGATAGTAAGCGAAAGATATGAGAATTGCACTGACAAAAAATCTCAGAATTATATTTAAAGATGGCAAAATTAAAAAATCTTTGTCATCCAAGTTCTTCATATCCTCTCTCCTTCCAATACAGAGGACAAGCCCCTGCACAGATTTCTTTGTACTCACAATTTTGACATATTTCAGGTAAATATTCCATATTTCTAAAAAATAATGCCTCTTTTGAAAACCAGATTTTCTTAAAATCATTCTTAAGCCAGTTTCCAACCCTTTCAGGATAGCTTGAACAGGGATTTATAAAACCTTCCGGATCTATACTTACAAGACCATGGCATGCAGCACAGCTTTTTGAGCCCAGACCTTTGGCAATAGGATTGTAAATACAGTATGGTAAAGGGGAGTACCAGATAAACTCAACACCGACTTTTTCTGATTCTTCTTTTATTTTGTCTATGATAGGACCTATTTCAGAATAATCTAACCAGAGCTCTTTGTTTTTCTTTGCTGTACCTACCGGTATTATTATATTTGCCGAAAACTTTTTTATGCCCAGCTCATTTTTTATAAACTTCGGATATTCATACATTGATTGGTAATTGGTTTTGTTTATAGTTGTGTTTGTATGGACATAAATGCCTTCTTTCACTAAGTTTTTAATACCTTTTACAGTAAGATGAAATGTATTAGCTCCTGTCAGGGAATTGTGTATTTCCTCATGTGGGGATTCCAAACTTATTTGAGCGCTTCTTAAACCGGCTTCCTTAAGAGATAAGACTCTCTCTCCTGTTAAAAGTGTTCCATTAGATATTAAATTAACCTTTAGACCTATTGAATTTGCATATTTTATAAGATCCTCAAGATCATCTCTTAAGAGAGGTTCACCTCCTGTAAAACTGATGAAAGGGACCTTAGCTTCATTTTTTAGTTTTGATATGATTTTCTTTGCCTTTTTGGTGCTCATTTCAGGTGTATTATAGTTTTCAAGATAACAGAATTTGCATCTCAAATTACATCTGTGGGTAATTGCAAACTCTGACAAAACAGGATATGTGTAAAAGCCCTTTTTAAATTCTTCAAACTCTATACCTGAACTGTTTTCTTCATCTATATTCTCTTTAATCAAATCCAGTATTGAATTTAAGAATGAATCTATGTCCTCAAGGATTTTCTCTTTTTCTTTCTCCTTCCTTTCTTTTAATAATATTAAAATATTATTTTCCGAAGCATAAAGAGAATTAATAATTTTTATTCCTGTTTTATTTAAGCTATACACCTGATTAGGCGGAACAATTATTGTAGAATCCTCCTCCCTCACATAGATTTTATCCTTTATGGATTTAAACTTTTCTTTTATTGTTTTTATTCTGTTTTCTTCTCTTTCCATGAGTAAAGATTATAGACTTTATGCTTAAAGGGGTCAAGCTCCAGCACTATCTTTTAGGATTAAAAATTAACCGTAGGGCAATTCGTGAATTGCCCCTACAAATTTCAGAAGTTAGCTCTAAAACAAGCTATTGGATTAAGCTTTTAATAGTTCTAAATGTTTGTAACCCAACAGGCCAGAAAAATCTTTCATATACTTTAAATTTTTTCTTCATAAGCTTTCCTTTAAAATTAATAATAAACAGATACTCTCCCGGTTTAATCTTTTCTGTTTTCAAGATAATACGATTAAGCCCTCTTTTTAATTTAACAGCAGATTTATAAATTACTCTATTTTCATTTTTAATCACATAGTCAAAAGGTTTTTTATGAGCTTTTTTTGAATAAATATAAATTATTACTCCATTAATTTCATTCGGAGTAAAAATAGGTCTGTCTCCCATAAGCATAAAGTTACCCCAGAATCTTCTCTGAGAATAATTCAATTGAGGTTTTGGTTTAATATTAAAGATATAAATACTTTTCTTTAAAATATTGTCCGTAAGTTCTTCCAGGGGCGATATATCAGTTATAAAAGCACCTCTTCCGTATGTTCCGACTATCAAATCCTTTTCTCTCGGATGAATTAAAAGATCATTTACAGGAACTTTCGGGATATTCTGATTAAAATTATACCAGCTCAAACCTCTGTTAAAGCTGACATACACCCCTTTATTGTTTCCGACAAAAATCAGATCTGGATTTATCTTATCTTCCACTATTACATTTACGGGAGATTTCGGAAGATTTGAAGAGATATCTTTCCATGTGTTTCCACCATCATCTGTTCTAAAAATACAAGGCTGTTTTTTATCAAACTTAAAACCTGATTTAACAACATAAGCTATATCTTTACTATGATTAGAAGCCAATACTCTGGTAACCCAGAAATCAGAGGGACATCCCAATTTTGATAATTTTTTTGTAAATTCTATCCATTTTTTACCATCATTCGGAGTCATAAAGACCCTCCCATCATCCGTACCAACCCATAAAAGGCCTTTTTGAAGCGGTGATTCGGAAATAGTAGTTATTGTGCAATACATCATATGCCCTTTTCCAGCTATTTTTTCAGGATTGTTTGTAGTTAAATCAGGGCTTATTTTTTTCCAGTGATCCCCTCTGTCTTTTGATTTCAAAAGGTATTGAGATCCAGCATACAAAACATTATTATCAAAATGAGAAATAAGAATAACAGGAGTCCATGGAAATCTATACATAGGCTCTCCCTTTTTGGCCTTTGGTTCAATATCCACTCTCTCGCCTTTTAGCATATCAACCCTCAAATGACCACCAAACTGAGTTGTAGTATATGCCCATCTATTGGTTTTCGGATCTACCTTTGTATACATACCATCCCACTTCCCCACAAGGTTCCAATCCTCTGGCATTATCATTCCAGCCCAACCATTGGAAGGCCCTTTCCATACTTCATGGTCTTGTAAACCAACATAGATATTGTATGGATATGCCATATCAGCTTCCACAGCATAAATTTCACCAAGAGGTATATTGTAAAGATGATCAACTGTTTTTCCTCCATCATAGCTAACATAGAGTCCACCATCACTTCCGACCAAAATATGCCTTGAATCTTTTGGATCTATCCAGAAAGTTCTGACATCCCCAAACATATTTCTGAAAAATTCTTTGTTCCATTTTAAATCAATCCATGTTTTTCCTCCGTCAAAAGATGAATGAAGGCTCATGCTTAAAACAAACAGATGATTCGGATTATTTTGATCCACTATAACTTTGTTAAAAGAATAAGCAGCTTTAGAACTCAGATTATCTTTTTCGCTGTTCATCTTTTTCCAGCTTTTTCCTCCATCTTCACTTTTATAAAGCTCTCCTCCAATTAATGAATCAAAATATGGATCCTTCATCTTGTTAAATTCGGTTTGTTTTTTATCTCTTTTATAACCCGGTTTAGGATTTAAATTCTCTATTAAAGCATAAAGGATTTTGGGGTTTTTTCTATACAGAGCAAGACCTATTCTTCCTAACTTTCCTTCAGGTAAACCATTTGTCAGTTTTTTCCAATTTTTTCCGCCATCTGTTGTCTTATAAATTCCGCTCTTTTCTCCTCCGGCTTCAAAATGCCAAGGGAATCTGTATTTTTCATAGGAAGCAATGTAAATAATATCCGGATTTTCAGGACTCATCACCATATCAATCACACCTGTATTCTCATCTATATAAAAAACCTTTTCCCATGTTTTTCCGCCATCTACTGTTTTATAAACACCTCTTTCTTTATTGGATGAAAATAATTTACCCATTGCAGCCACATAAACTATATTTGGATTTTTAGGATTAATTAAAATTTTTGATATATGCTCAGTTGCTTTTAATCCCATATTTTTCCAGCTTTTCCCTCCGTCTTCACTCTTATAAACCCCGTCTCCCGGATGGGATAATCTTGCATTGTAAGTTTCTCCTGTTCCAACCCAAACAATCTCGGGATTTACAGGATCAACAGCAATTGCCCCTATTGAAAGAGACTCCTGATTATCAAAAATCGGGAAAAACGTTGTCCCATTATTAGTGGTTTTCCATACCCCTCCATTTCTCGCGCCCACATAAAAAGTGTATTTGTATGAGGGATTATCTGTCTCTGGCACTGCAATACAGGAAATCCATGAACCAACCTTGTATGGTCCTAAATTTCGGTATGAAAAATCTTTTAAAATCAAATTAAAATCTTCTGAGAATAAAAACAATGAAATAACCATAAAAAAGAATAAATTAATTGCAGCTTTTTTCATTTTTTACCTCTTTAATTTTTATATTATTTCAACTATGTTTCTTTTTTAAACTTAACCATATACCTCCGAAGCCCACTAAAAGAAGAATAAGGCTCTGAAGGACTCTTTTCCATACAATTCCCTGCGGAGAAAAAGACAAATAGACAAAAAGAAAACCCAAAAGTGTGATAATGATATAAAATACAAACATCACAACAAAAGCTCTTTTATTAGTTTTTTCAGTATCCTCTCCGAAAAACTTATTGTATATCACAAGACCAAAAGCACTTAAAATTCCCAATATGAAAAATAGCATAAAGAAAAGCCGCGGATTGTTTCCCTTCTTAGCTATAATTTCATAAAGGGTAGCTCCTATTGAACTTCCGAAAAGGGAACCTATAACGCCATATATAAAAGAATAGCCCATATACACTGCGACTTTATCCTTGGGAGCAATCAGGCCTATATAGGAATAGTATTTAGGATGTGTTGTCATCTCTCCTATTGAGAATACAGCTATCCCTAAAACAAAAAGCCATGCACTTTTTGTAAGAGCAAGGATTAAAAATCCTGTTGAGCCAATCAAAATACCTGTTATCATTGTAGGAAGAGGTTTTATTTTTTTAACAATTCTACTAATTAAAACCTGTAGCAAAATAATCGTTCCCGCATTAATCACTGTCACATGTTCAACATCAAATACGAATCTGATATTTAATCCTATTGAATGAAATAAATTTGTCATATATGATGAAACAACAGACCTATTTATAAAATCTCTCAGATACCATAGAACACTACCAAAATTCTGAAAATAAATTATCCAGAAAAATGAATATATGAAAATTAATAGCATAAACCTTGAATCCCCTAAAACCACTACAATATTTTTTAAACTATCTCCCAATGTTTTTCCCTCTTCCTTACCGGCTGGATCTTTATACAAAAATATTGCAGGGAAAAGCATTAAGAATGTCCAGACAGAGGAAGCAATAAAAACATATCTCCATGAAAAGCCTTTAAGGTATGAAACAAGAAGGGGAGCCAAAAATGCACCTACATTTATCATCCAATAATAAATTCCAAATCCGAAACCACTTGTTTCCTCATCTGTAGTTCTTGCGATTGTGCTTGATATGATTGGTTTAAAAAGACCTGAACCCACTCCTACAAGAAGAAGAGTTGCAAAAATTACTCCATAGGTTGAAAAATGACCTGTTGCAAAATAGCCGATTGATAAAAGTGAGAATGCTATTGTAAGCATTCTTTTATACCCGTACTTTTCCGCAAGAGCCCCTCCTACTATCGGAACTATATAAGTAAGAGCATAAACAATAGCCTGCAAAAAGCCCACACTTTCATGTTGAAAGTGTAGCTTATCGGTTAAATAAACAGCAAGGACAGAATTCATTCCATAGTAAGCTGCTCTTTCAAAAAGCTCCATAACATTGGCAAGCCAGAATACAGGCTGAAATTTTGACAGTATACCCTTTTTTTTACTCATATCTTTTTCCTCTCTTTGATTTTTTGAAACTAAAAATTATCACATAAAATTAAGAGATGTCAAATAAAACTACTTTCTCTCATCACAGCCTATATCATAACCTGAACCTTGAGGCCTTTCATCACCTTCAAAATCATACTTAACCCCGGCATCAACACCTTTATCAATGGCAGATGAGCCACTTTTTAAATGAAAATCAAAACCTGAAAGATTTACAAATAGCTCCGAAGGCTTTTTAAAAAATGAATGGGTATCATAGCCTCTACTTTGCCATTCCTTGAGAGTAATTTCATTTTCATCATCATTGTTTATCATATAGTTTGAATCTTTTCTATAATAAATATTGTAATCAATTTTAAGCCCCTCCAGAGATGATTCATTGTATTCAAAACCTCCGGAGCCTCCTCCCAAAAGTATATTGTTGTAAATAGAATTTTTTTCACTTCCGTTTTTAATACTTATTGCCCATCTTCCGTCATAATCCTGAAAATATATTGTATTGTGCAGGATTTTATTGTTTTTTGAACCCCATTCATTACCCTGAGCATCATCCCAGAGAGCAATTCCTCCCGCATAATTATTGTAAATCAGATTATTTTTAACCACAGAATCTCTTACTGAGGCAAGATTGATTGCCGCACCTCCCCCCTTTCCATTACTGTAAACAATATTATTCTCTATTGTGCATTCTGAAGATATTCCATCACCTCCCATTGAGGGGTCTGCATTTATCTGAATACCACAGGCATAGTTGTTGAATACTTTGTTATTTTTAATTTTAGCATAATCAGAACTGTTTGATATATAGATTCCGTGCTCAAGCTTTGAACCACTAATAATTGAATCGGAAATAGTCGTATAATCCGAAAAATCAGTAAAAATTCCCCATTTGCCAGAATTTTCAATCCTTAATTCACTTAATTCAATATGATCAGAATAGCTCAATCTTATACCTGCTCTTTTAGCATTTTTTATCTTTATTTTTCTGAATTTTATATATTTCGCATTCTCAAAAAACACAGTATCCCTATCAGCGGATGAGCCATCTATTATTGTCTTATCATACCCTTCCCCTTCAATAATTATTTCCTTTCCTTCATTTGCCTCTTTATCGATATAAACACCTTCCTTATAAATACCTGCTTTAATAATAATTCTTTCTCCCTCATTAATCTCATCCACAGCATGTTGAATGGTTTTCCACGGAGAATTTTCCGAGCCTGTATTACCATCGCTCCCACTTGTGGAAACATAATAAGTTACAATATTCTGATTGTTTTCATTTTCATTATTTGTATCCGAATTATTAGAAGTTGAATTTTTACAGGAACTGAAAATAAGGATAAATAAAAACAATATTAAGAGCAGCTTTTTACTCATATTTTAGAATACAGGAAATCAAAGAAAGATTCAAAGAAAAAATCTGTTGACAATTTATTAAAATCAAAAGCTTTCGTGCTCTGTTCTCTTTATTATCTCATCCTGAAGATCTTTGTTCAAATCCACAAAATAATCGCTGTAACCTGCGACTCTTACTATGAGATCTCTGTGTTTTTCGGGCTCTCTCTGCGCCTCTCTCAATGTTTCAGCTGTCACAACATTAAATTGGATATGATGTCCATCATATCTGAAATATGTTCTTATAAGGTTTAAAAGTTTGTTTTCTCCGCTTTCATCGGAGAGTAGCTGAGGAGTGAATTTCTGGTTTAAAAGTGTTCCACCTGTTCTTAAATGGTCAAGTTTTCCTAAGGATTTTATAACCGCCGTAGGCCCGTTTCTATCAGCACCCTGAACAGGGGACACTCCCTCTGAAAGAGGCTCTCCGGCTTTTCTCCCGTCAGGGGTTGCTCCCATCACCTTCCCAAAGTATATATGAACAGTGGTTGGCAAAAGATTAACTCTATAATGCCCTCCCTTTGTGTTAGGCCTTCCGTCAATAAACTCAAAGTATGCCTCAAAAACCTGTTTCATTATATCATCAGCATAATCATCATCATTTCCGAATTTGGGAGTCTTGTTTAAAAGACGCCGCCTTAGTATCTCATTGTTTTCAAAATTATCTTTAATTGCCTCCAAAAGCTCTTTCATTGAAACAATTTTTTTGTCAAAAACATTGTATTTTATGGCCGAAAGAGAATCCGTGATGGTTCCGATACCAACCCCTTGAATGTAAGAGTTATTATACCTTGCTCCTCCGCTGTGATAATCCTTTCCTTTGATAATACAGTCATCTATCAATATTGAAAGATAGGGAGCAGGAAGCTCTCTGCTGTAAATTTTCTCTATAATATTGTTACCCTTTATTTTAATATCAATAAAATATTTAAGCTGTCTTCTAAATGCAGTGAAAAGCTCATCAAAACTTCTGAAATCTTCTGGATTTCCTGTTTCTATACCGATTTTTTTACCTGTTCTGGGATCACTTCCATTGTTTAAAGTAATCTCCAAAACTTTCGGAATATTAAAGTATCCTGTTAAAATATAAGCCTCTTTTCCGAAAACTCCGGCCTCTACACAACCGCTTGCGCCGCCCTGTCGGGCATCAACAATATCCTTTCCCTGTCTTACATGCTCTTGAATAATTGCATCCGTGTTGAAGATTGATGGTTGCCCGAATCCTGTTTTAATTATCTTAATGGCTCTCTTTAAAAGCCTGTCGGGATTCTTTTTGCTCACCTGAACCATTGAGCTCGGTTGAAGAATCCTCATCTCTTCAATAACATCAAGAATAAGATATGAAAGCTCATTTGAAGCATCCGAGCCATCGGGTTTTACTCCACCTACATTTATAAGGGCAAAATCCGTATATGTGCTGCTCTCCTCTGCTGTTACCCCAACCTTCGGAGGAGCAGGTTGATTGTTGAATTTAACCCAGAAGGATTCAAGAAGCTCCTTTGCCCTATCTTCCGTAAGATTTCCCGATTCTATTTCCCTCTTATAAAAAGGATAAAGATGCTGATCCAATCTTCCGGGATTAAATGAATCCCAGGGATTTAGTTCTGTTATAACTCCTATATGAACAAACCAATAGTATTGAAGAGCTTCCCAGAATGTATCGGGCTTTTTCGCAGGAACCATTCTGCATATCCTTGCCATCTCCTTTAACTCATCTTTTCTTTCGGGATTTTCCTCTGTCTCTGCCAATTTCTCAAGTTCGGCTGCATAGCGGTTTGCATAGGAGATTAAAGCCTGAGCTGCTATTTTCATTGCCTTTAATTCCTCTTTTTTATCAAGAGCTTCAGGATCAGAATAAAAGTCAAGATTTTTAATACTCTCATCTATATCCCTGATAAAATCCTCAAATCCCTTTTTGTAAATCTTATCATCAAGAACAGTGTGTCCCGGGGAACGCTGCTCCATAAATTCAGTGAAAACACCCGCTGAAAAAGCCTCTTTCCACGCCTCATCCACCTCTTGAAAAATCTTATCCCTTACGGATCTTCCTTTCCAGAATGGAATTATCTCATTTTTGTAAATCTCCTTTGTTTTATCATCAACCCTGTACCATACCTTTTCCCTTGAATTTAAAATCTCAAGATCTTCAAGGGAGTGAACTATTATTTCAGGGTATGTGGGAACAGCCTTAGGCTCAGGACCTCTCTCCCCTACTATTAACTCTCCCTCATTAATACATAGCTTTTTATTCTCAAGTATGTATTTTAAAGCCATTGCCCTTTTAACAGGCACAGAAACCTTTTGAGCAATATCGCTTTTGTAAAATTCTGTTATCAAAATAGCCCTTTCAGGGGTAATATGAGGAATTGCATTTAAAGATTGTTCCCTTAATTTTTTAATCCTTTCATTCATCCTATCCTCCGATTTTTACACTGATATTGAGTTTATTAAAATAATTTTTTACAACATTCAAATCCTCCTCTGATAGAGGATCTATTTCTTCAAGCAAATAATCCATACCAAGCCTCTTATATTTTGAGACTCCGCCTCTATGATAATTCAGAAGGGAGATTTGAGATATATTTTCAAGCTTTGATATAAATTCCACAATGGCTTTGAGATTTTCCTCTGTTGTTGTTATATTTTCTATAAGAGGTATTCTTATCTCTATGTTTTTATGAATTTTGTCCAATTTTTTAAGATTCTCCAAAATTATTTTATTGGATACAGCTGTGTACTTTTTATGGAGTTCATCATCCATAAGTTTTAAATCATAAAAATACAAATCAACAAGTGAGTTAATTCTCTCAAAATTTTCAAACTTAGTATAACCTGAGGTGTCAACGACAGTTGTCAGATACCTTCTTTTGCTCTCGTTTAAAAGAGCTTCAAGAAAATCTATTTGCAAAAGTGGCTCTCCTCCGGAAAAGGTTATCCCTCCCGCAGATTCATCATAAAAAAGAACATCCTTTTCTATCTCATCAAACACCTGTTTTACGGAAGCCTCTTTTCCGGTAAACTTCAAAGCCTCGGACGGGCAAACTTCAACACAATCTCCACAAAGATCACAGCTATCCTTATCAATTTTAATATTCCCATTCTTTTTTATTGCATTCAAAGGACATTTTTTGATGCAAAGGTCACAGGATTCAATACATCTGTCCGGATAAAACATTAGTTCAGGTTTAAGCTTTTGACTTTCAGGATTATGACACCACCAACATCTCAGAGGACAACCCTTTAAAAAAACAGTTGATCTAATGCCGGGGCCATCATGTATTGCATATTTTTTAATATCAAAGATAATTCCCTTAACCATTGTGAAATGAATAGTATTTTTTTACAAACCTTTCCTGGACCTGATAAGACCAGTGTACATCTCTCATATAATTTGCAGCTAAAACAAAATCCCCTTCCTTAATAAAATCAATTATCCTCTGATGCTCTTTTACTGAGTTTTCCTCCCAATCCTTTAAGATTCCTCTCTTTCTCTGAAAATCATATAATCTTCTCTTTTTAATATCAACGATCTCCTTTAAGTCTTCGTTCTCGCACAGATTAATGAATAGATTGTGAAAATCAAGATTATAATTATAGTATGTGTCAAAATCCCCTTTTTTAACGGCTTTTTTCATTTTTTGATTTAAAGATTCAAGAATTTTTGTCTCCCTTTCCCCTATTTTATCCTTTACTGAGATAATACAGGAAGATTCAAGGGCTCCTATTATCTGATAGATTTTTTTTATATCATCAAAACTCAAAGAATTTACAATAATCCCTTTACGGGGTTTTATTGTGACAAAACCTTCAAATTCAAGCTGAAGGAGTGCATCCCTCAATGGAGTTCTGCTTATTCCCAAAAGTGAGCTTGTTCTCTCAAGATTTATGGTTTCCCCAGGTTTGATTTCACCGCTTTGAATCTTATCCCTCAGGTACTCATAAACCTGCTCTTTTAAAGTTTTAACAAAAAAATTATTTTCCTTTTTCATACAAACCTCTGATATGTAATATATCACATATCAGTAAGAAATGCAATAAATCAATATTAGTCAAAACAATCTTTCCGAAATAAATAAGCTTAGTCAGAAAAAAAAAATAAAAACATGACAGATTAAAGAAATAAATAAAAACAAATATTTAGAAAAAAAGGGTTGCATTCAAGCTGGATAAGCAGACGTAATATTACCACCAAATAAGGTTAACCAGATTGGATTAATAAGAAAACAGTATAGAGTTGGACTTTTTAGTTCACTTGAAATAGAATACAAATATTTTTATATTCATTTTACAGAGCAAACATATAGCTTTATCCTTGCTCTTATTTATGTTTTACAAATATATTTGTAGGTATGGAGCTGTGTATCTGTCCGAAAACAGAATATTATTTTCTTACTTTATTATTCTCAATTTTCCTCTCTTTCCACCTTAAGTTCTTTACAAATTCTATAATAAATATCTATTAATTAATAGACAATTTGCCCTCTCTTTCTCTTCTCACCTGGCTTTACTTTTATATATCGCTTAATCTTTCCTTGCATAATAAGTCTTTCAATTTCTGCTTGAGTTAATTCTTGAACCCGTATTCCTTTTCTACTGGATTTGTAAGAAGATTTTTTTGTTGTGCCAGTTGCTCCTACGGCAGGAGGTTCTCCCCCACACAAATCATTCAATTCCTCTTCAGTCAAATCCTGAGGATAAATATCCACAGTTACAGGAATAATATCGTCTTCAAAAACTACATGACCTTTTGCAGTAAATGTTCCAATCTTCTCCGGAATATCATTTTTTATATAAGAGTATGAAGTAGTCAATGCTAATTTTTCCGCATAAATTTTTATTGAAGAGATCTTATCATTAAATTCAGCGGGCACCGCAGGCAGGTTGTTTGAATTAAGGGAAAATGACTTTCCTTTAAAATTGTTTCGTTTATAAAGTACTAATTTTACCTTCCCATTAACTCCATCTATTTTTATTGAGGATAATATGTTGTTAAAATTATATTTCTTTAACCTAGGGATTTCTTTAACAGTTCCATATGGTACCTGAAAACTTACACTTTTGCCACTATAGTTCAAATTTTCAAAGAGAGTAACCGTTGCAGGCTTTTTTGCTTCAAATTCCAGAGATATGGTGCTAGTCGGAACAATTGTAAATTTTGCTGAATAAGGAACGCCCTCCTCATCTTTAGGTTTATGTTGTAAAAGATAAAGGCATAATCTTTTCCCTTGCCTTCCTTTTATTGTCACTGAAGCTTCATGTTCTATACTGGTTGTAGTAGAAACCGAACGTTGAGTACTATTCAAATATCCTCCGCTTAAAGTTGTAGCGATACTGGCATTTACAATTTCAATTTGCACACCCACTTCTGCTGTTACAGATGTCGATAAAGACACTTCATTCTTTACAGTAGTTGTAGATTTGCTCGTCTTACTGAATCTTATCTTAGTGTTCAACTCATGATCCCCCTCTTCACACTGAAAGGCTCGCTGACAGGCCAAAGCTTTTTTAATCATGTCAACTTTACTCGTATCAGAATAATCAATTACCGGGAAAGTCAACTGTTTAATATTAGTGATTGTAAATTTTACCAAATCATAATCATTTCCATTAACATTAGCTTTGAATAGTTTTTTTATAAGTTTTGCTTTCAATTTTGGACTCTTGTTAATGGAACTTATGACTTTCTGTTCAACATCTTCTTTTTTAGCACTTGCAAGTAACAAACTAAAACCAAAGATTAAAATTAAAAAAATGATAAAAGTCTTTTTTGAACTAAATAACATTATAAACCTCCTCTCTACTTTTTGATTAAAGATAAAGTGAGATTCTTTTTAAATATAAA
>JALXDT010000218.1 GCA_027070475.1 Candidatus Aminicenantota bacterium
ATTTAAAATAATAAAAAACAAAGGAGGCAAGAGTGAAGAGAAGAGATTTCATCGGTATAGCCGGTGCAGGTTCTGCCATTCTGTTTGGAAGCCTGTTTTTTTCGGATTTATTTGGTAATAAAAGTACAAAACCTGAGATAAACCCTGATTTTAATCCTGATGTAGAAATTGATCTTACAGCATATCAGAGAGAGATAAACATATTCAGTGGAAAACCCACAAAGGTTTGGAGCTACACAGCAAGTTTAAAAAAAGGGCCTTCCAATACTATTCAGACTATTAATAATTCATATCTTGGTCCTATTTTTAGATTTAAAAAGGGGGATAAGGTTAGAGTAATCTTTTACAATAGCATTCCCCAGGAAACAATTGTTCACTGGCATGGTTTGCATATTAATGAGTTAGCGGATGGACATCCAAGATTTGTAATTAAAGAAGGTGAAAAATTTGTTTATGAATTTGAAGTTAAAAATAGGGCAGGAACATACTGGTTCCATACTCACCCCCACGGTAAAACCGGACCTCAGGTGTATAGAGGTTTGGCAGGTCTTTTGATAGTAAATGACGAGGAAGAGAAAGCACTTGATTTACCAAACGGAGAATTTGATATTCCTCTTGTAATACAAGACAGAACTTTTGACAGAAACAATCAACTTGTCTATCTAAGTGGGGGGATGATGGAAAGGATGAGTGGATTTTTAGGGGAGCAAATTCTTGTTAACGGACACCCTGATTTAAAGTTGGATATTGAGAATTCTGTCTATAGATTAAGAATCCTTAATGGTTCAAATTCAAGAATATATAAATTAGCCTGGGAGGACGGTTCTCCTTTGGTTGTTATTGGAACTGATGGCGGTTTGCTTGATTATCCTATGGAAAAAGAATATGTGATGCTTGGCCCTGCGGAAAGATTAGATGTCTGGGTGGATTTTTCAAAATATAGAGTAGGGGATGAGATTACTTTAAAAAGCCTATCCTTTTTAGGTGGAAATATAATGGGTAGAGGTGGAATGATGGGAATGATGGGGAGAGGAAGGAGAAGGAATATTTCAGATGGTGAAGAAATAGAAATTTTAAAGTTTAAAATAGTGGAAAATAGAAAGGGGGAAATAAAAACTCTACCGGATAAACTGTTAAACTTAAATTTTAACTCTGTTGATGAAGCTATAAATATTAATAATCCCAGACGTTTTGTCTTTGAAATGAATTATATGAGACCTACCATTAATGGTAGAACATTTCAGATGACAAAGGTAGCTAAGGATGAAATTGTAAAATTGAATACTGTGGAAGTATGGGAATTGTTAAATGGTTCTGGTGGAAGAGGTAGAATGGGAGGTAGTATGATGCAGATGCCTCATCCCGTACATATACATGGTTTACAATTTCAAGTATTAGAAAGAACTTCTTCTACAAGCGGTTGGGATACTATAAAGGATGGATTTATAGACAATGGATGGAAAGATACTGTTTTATTAATGCCGGGTATGAGAGTTAAAGTGCTTTTGAAATTTGAGGATTATAAAGGTTTATTCTTATATCATTGCCATAATCTTGAGCATGAAGATCTTGGAATGATGAGAAATTATTTAATAGAAGATTAATAATTGTCAGATTGTTTTAATAATAACGAATTGGAAAATAATGGAAATTTAATATAGTAAAAGTTATTATTTCTTTTATTCACCATATTTCCACTGTGTTTAGATTTTTTTTAAGCAAAAGACTTGACAAGTTTGTATTTTTTTGCTAACGTTTTTCAAATTTTTTGCAGGAGGAATAAAATGCTTAGCAAAAACCTTATTATTTTAACAAACCTTAACAGCTTAGGACTTAACTTAAATATTATTAATATAGATATATTATCTTTGATACAAATACACAATATCCTTAGATTATCCGATAGATCTGAAAAAGGTTCTTCTGCCCATTACAGTCCGCAACGGACATCCTGACTCGCATAGTTTCATAATCTAAGAATCTTTTCAGATTAATGTTTGTTCTTTCAAAGGAGAGGTTTATTGTATCCTTTTTGAAAAAATCATCATATATTTTCCAATCATCAGGAAAATATCTCTTTAACATTAATTCGGGAGGTAATAAATGAAAATCACAGGTGCTTCAATTATTGTTAAAAAATTAATAGAGCAAAATATTGAGTATATTTTCGGTTATCCTGGAGGTTCCGTAATACCTCTTTTTGATGAGCTCTACAATTATACTGATAGGATAAAACTCATACAACCGCGACACGAACAGGGAGGAACACATGCAGCCGATGGTTATGCACGATCGACCGGAAAACCAGGGGTAGTTGTGGTAACTTCAGGTCCGGGAGCAACCAATACTGTAACAGGAATTGCGACCGCTTTTATGGACTCTGTTCCACTTGTAGTTATTACCGGCCAGGTTCCGGTTTCCCTTATGGGAACAGATGCTTTTCAGGAAGTTGACATTACTGCCATAACATTACCTGTGACAAAAACAAATTTTCTTGTAAATCATATAAATGAACTTGCTCCTTCTCTGGACCTTGCTTTTCACATTGCAACGACAGGAAGACCTGGTCCTGTTTTAGTTGATATCCCCTCAGACATTCAAAAAGCTGAAATAGAAGAAAGAAAAATAAAAAGAGGAAACATTGAGAATTTTCAGACAAAAACAAGAATTGATGAAAAACAGTTAGAAAATGCTTATGAGATGATTGAAAACTCCGAAAAACCTCTTATTCTTTCCGGTGGAGGAGTTATTATCTCAGGAGCAACAAGGCTTGTTGAAAGATTCGCGGAGAAAAACAATATTCCTATTATAACAACACTCATGGGAAAAGGAGTCTATCCTAAAAATGAGGATTTATTTTTCGAAGGTCTGGGTATGCATGGAACATACTATGGAAATTATGCGGTTCAAAACTCTGACCTTATCATAGCTCTGGGAGTAAGGTTCAGTGATAGGATTTTGGGGAATGTTGAAAAATTCGCTCCGAGAGCAAAGATCATTCATATTGACATAGATAGATCCGAGATTGAAAAAAATGTGGCTACAATCTTAGGAATTGAGGGTGATGTAAAGAAAATTATAAATATTCTTTTAAATTTCCCGAAAGTTAAAAAGGATTTTTCAAGATGGATAGAAGAATTATCTGAGCAAAAAAGAAAATTTCCTTTGAAATACGAAAAAAGGGGACAATTAAAACCTCAGTATATTGTTGAACTTGTAAATAAATATTTTTCTGATAATACAATTATTGTTTCTGATGTGGGCCAGAATCAAATGTGGACAGCTCAGTTTTACAAATTCAAAGAGCCAAGGACCTTTCTTACAAGCGGTGGATTGGGAACAATGGGCTTTGGACTTCCCGCTGCAATAGGAGCGAAGATTGGAAACCCTGATAAAGAAGTTGTTTTGATTTCTGGAGATGGAGGCTTTCAAATGAATATCCAGGAGTTGGCTACTATCAGGAGGTATGACATTAATCTAAAGATGATTGTTATAGATAATGCTTATCTGGGAATGGTAAAACAATGGCAGGAACTATTTTATGAAAAGAGATATTCCGCTACACCTCTTCCTGATAATCCGGATTTTTCATCACTCGCAAAAGTTTTCGGTATTAATAGCATCACAATTAAAGATTGGGAAGAAGCTGAAAAAGCTGTAAGAAAAATATCGGAAATGAATGAGCCCGTGTTAATTCATGCTCTGGTTGATCGGGATGAAAAAGTTTTTCCTATGGTTCCGGCCGGGGCATCTTTAAATGAAATAATGTTAGAGTAGGAGGAATAAAGATGAAAGAAACAAAAAAGGTAGTAAGTATTCTTGTTTTTGACAAACCCAATGTTTTAATTAAATTAATCGGGTTTTTCGAAAAAAGAGGTTATACCGTGGAAAGTATAAACCTCATTAAAACAGGAGAGAAAGAAAAAGTACGCTATATCTTTGTGTTAAACACCAAAGAAAAATCTTTTGAGAAACATAAAAATCAATTGTTCAGAATTGTTGAAACATTGGATGTTAAATTTTTATAAACAGGAGGTATGTATTATGGCTAAAATTTATTATGAGAAAGATACTGATTTAAGTGTTTTGAAAGAGAAAACAGTGGGAATTCTCGGGTATGGTAGTCAGGGACATGCCCATGCTCTGAATTTAAAGGACAATGGAATAAGAGTATTGGTAGGGCTTCGTAAGGAGAGTAAAAGAATAAAGGCTGCCCAAAAAGAGGGATTAAAAGTAAAGACTATTTCTGAGGTTGTAAAAGAGTCTGACATTATTATGGTTTTGATACCTGATGAAATTCAATCCGAAGTTTTTGAAAAAGAAATAGCTCCCAATCTCTTGGGGGGGAAAATGCTCATGTTTGCCCATGGGTTTTCCATACATTTTTTTCAAATCATCCCACCGGAAAATATCGATGTGACAATGATAGCTCCCAAAGGTCCCGGTCATCTCGTCAGAAGGGAGTTTAAAAAAGGCAGAGGGGTTCCATCTCTTCTGGCTGTTTACCAGAATTTTACGGGAAAAGCAAGGGAAATAGCACTTGCATATGCAAAGGGTATCGGAGCAACAAGAGCAGGAGTAATAGAAACAACATTTAAAGAAGAAACTGAAACTGATCTTTTCGGGGAACAGGCAGTTTTATGCGGAGGAGTTACATCCTTAATGAAAGCAGGATTTGAAACTCTGGTTGAAGCAGGCTATCAACCTGAGATGGCTTATTTCGAATGTATTAATGAAATGAAACTCATTGTGGATCTCATTTATGAAGGAGGTTTTTCCGCAATGAGATACTCCATAAGCAATACGGCAGAATACGGAGATTACATTACTCAGAATAAGATAATCACCGATGAAACAAAAAAAACAATGAAAAAAATATTAAAGGATATTCAAACGGGTAAATTTGCAAAAGAGTGGGTTCTTGAAAAAAAAGCTAATGCGCCCTTTCTTAATAGAATGAGGAAGATTGAAAGAGAGCATATCCTGGAAAAAGTTGGTAAAGAGTTGAGAGATATGATGCCATGGGTTAAATCAGGAATTAAAAAGGAGGCTGAAAAAAATGAGAAGTGATCTTATGAAAAAGGGTCTTAACAGAGCTCCTCACCGTTCCCTTTTAAAAGCTCTGGGTTTAACAGATGATGAGATTAAAAGACCCATAATAGGTGTGGCAAGTTCTGTCAATGAGATCATCCCGGGACATATGCATTTACAGGCAATTGCAGATGCTGTGAAAGCCGGAATAAGAATGTCGGGGGGAACCCCGATGCAATTTTCTACCATAGGTATTTGTGATGGAATTGCCATGGACCATAAAGGGATGAAATTTTCTCTGCCTTCAAGGGAATTAATTGCGGATTCTGTGGAACTTGTTGCCAATGCAACTCCTTTTGATGGAATCGTTTTTGTATCAAACTGCGATAAAATTACCCCAGGGATGTTAATTGCAATGGGACGATTGAATATTCCGGCGGTTTTTATAAGCGGAGGGCCTATGCTGGCGGGCTCATACAGAGGAGAGCAAATTGATCTTGTAACTGTTTTTGAGGCAGTTGGAAGGTTTAAAAAAGGAAAGTTAACGGAGAATGAGTTAAAATATATTGAGAATATCGGATGCCCTGGTGCGGGGTCATGTTCGGGGCTTTTTACGGCTAACTCAATGAATGCTATAAGTGAAGCTCTGGGGCTTGCTCCGAAAGGAAACGGAACTGTACCTGCTGTCTACTCTAAAAGATTAAGAATTGCAAAAACAGCGGGGGAACTTGTTATGAAGCTGGTCGAAAAAGAAGTTAAACCTTCCGATATTGTGGATGAAAACTCATTTTACAATGCCGTTGCTGTTGATCTTGCCCTGGGAGGGTCTACAAATACGGTTTTGCATCTAAAGGCAATAGCGGATGCATTTGGAGTTGATTTTAGCATTGACCTTTTTGACAGCCTCGGTAAAAACATACCTCATATTTGTAATCTTTCTCCTGTTGGAAAACATCATATTCAGGATTTGAATGATGCCGGAGGAGTTTATGCGGTATTGAAGAGGCTTGCTGAAAGAGATTTGATACAAAAAGGAGCTAAAACGATTTATCAAAAAGACATCGGAGAACTTATTGAGAATTCTTTTGTCGGTAATAATGAAATTATCAGACCTCTTAATAATCCTTATCATCAAAATGGAGGACTTGCAATTTTGTACGGAAATCTTGCTGAAAACGGAGCTGTTACAAAATTATCGGGAGTACCGGAAGGAATGCTCCATTTTAAAGGAAAAGCAGTTGTTTTTGATGATGGAGAACTTGCTTCGGAAAGAATCCTTGCGGGCGATGTGAAAGAGGGAGATGTTGTTGTAATAAGATACGAGGGTCCCAGAGGAGGTCCGGGAATGAGAGAAATGTTGTCCCCTACTGCTGCTCTGGTTGGGATGGGGTTAATCGAAAGGGTGGCTCTTATAACAGACGGAAGATTTTCTGGAGGTTCCAAAGGAGCAGTGATAGGTCATATTTCTCCCGAGGCTGCGGAAGGAGGGACTATTGCCATAGTTGAAAACGGAGATACAATTGAAATAGATTTTAAAAATAGAAAACTGAATTTGCTGTTAGGTAAGGATGAAATAAGGGAAAGATTTTCAAGAATAAATAAATTTGACTTGAAAGAGGAAAACAGTATTCTCAGAAGATACTCACATTTTGTTAGCTCCGCTGATAAAGGAGCGGTTTACAAAAGAATATAGTTACGGAGGTATGAATGAATAGAGAAAGAGTCCAAATTTTTGATACAACATTAAGGGATGGTTCCCAGGGTATGGGGATTTCCTTTTCTCTTGATGATAAATTAAGAATTACCGAAGTTCTTGATGACCTTGGGGTTGATTACATAGAAGGAGGCTGGCCTGGTTCGAATCCCAAAGACATAGCTTTTTTTAAAAATGTAAAAAACATTAAATTAAAAAACAGCAGAATTTCAGCTTTCAGTTCAACAAAAAGAGCCTTTTTGAAAATAGAGGATGATAAAAATATTCAAACTCTGATTGCTTCGGAAACACCTGTATTCACGATTTTTGGAAAATCCTGGGACCTTCATGTTGAAAAGGCATTGAAAGTACCACTCAAAGAGAATCTTAATATGATCTACGAAACTATAAAATATCTTAAAAAATATGCTGATGAAGTGATATATGATGCAGAGCATTTTTTTGACGGTTATCAAAGTGATCCTGACTATGCCATAAAAACCATTAAAGCCGCTGAAGAAGGAGGGGCAGATATTATTGTTCTTGCAGATACAAACGGAGGTACTCCATGGTTTGTACTGGAGGATATAATAAAAAATACAAAAAAACAAATAAATGTTCCATTTGGAATTCATGCTCATAATGATTCTGATATGGCTGTTGTAAATTCTCTTGTTGCTGTGAAAAATGGTGCTATACAGGTTCAGGGAACCATAAATGGAATCGGAGAAAGATGCGGTAATGCCAATTTATGCAGTGTTATCCCCAACCTTTTTTTTAAAATGGGGGTGGAAACAATTCCCGGGGAAAACCTTAAAAAACTTACATTTGTTTCAAGATTTGTTTCAGAGCTGTCAAATAGAGCTCCTGTTACAAACTTACCATTTGTGGGAGAGAATGCTTTTGCACATAAGGGAGGAATACATGTTTCCGCAGTGAGAAGAAATACAAAAACATATGAACATATCAGACCGGAAGATGTAGGCAATAAAAGAAAAATATTGATATCAGAGCTTTCAGGTAAGAGCAACATGCTGGAAAAAGCCAGAGAATTGGGTATTGAAGTTGATAAAAATTCTCCTGTTGTAAGAGACATCTTAAAAAGAGTGAAAGATATGGAATCAAAAGGATACTATTTTGAAGGTGCGGAAGCTTCTTTTGAGCTTCTGTTTAAATCTTTGACCTCGAAGGTGAAAAAATACTTTGATCTTAAAGGTTTCAGAGTATTTGTCTGGAAAGATTCTGAAAACGGAGTTCCCAAATCAGAAGCAATAATAAAAGGGGTTGTACCGAAGGAAATTTCGAAAGAGTTTGGAATAAAAGAGACTTTTGACCATACATCAGCGGATGGTTCAGGTCCTGTTGAAGCTCTTGACAAAGCTTTAAGAAAAGTACTGGAAAAATTTTATCCGACTTTGAAAGAGGTAAAATTAGTGGATTATAAGGTAAGAATTTTAAATGAACAGGCTGCGACAAAAGCTGCCACAAGGGTTCTTATCCAATCCACGGACGGCAAAACAAAATGGGGAACAGTTGGAGTTTCCGAAAATATTCTGGAAGCATCCTGGATTGCATTAACAGATGCATTTAAATATAAATTAATGAAAGATGATGAAAAGGAGAGGAAAAATGAAAAAAAGAAAAATTAAAGTTTTTGACACAACTTTAAGAGACGGAGAGCAATCTCCGGGAGCATCCATGTCTGTAACACAGAAGCTTGAATTTGCTCTGATGCTTGAGGACCTTGGAGTTGACAGAATCGAGGCAGGATTTCCTGTTTCATCCGAGGTTCAGTTTAAGGCAGTGGAAGAGATAAGCAAAAAAGTGAAAAAATCCACTATCGTATCACTTGCAAGATGTGTTCATAATGACATTGAGGCGGCAAATGAAGCTATGAAACATGCAAAAGACAGAATGTTACATCTTTTTATCGCCACATCTCCCATTCACAGGAAGTACAAACTTGGAATGAGCAAAAAGGAAATTCTAAAGAGAATCGGAGAAAGTATAAGATATGCTAAGTACTATTTTGACAATATCGAATTTTCCCCTGAAGATGCAACAAGAACCGAAAGGGATTTTCTATATGAAGTTATTGAAGTCGCAATAGCAAACGGAGCAACAACAATTAATATTCCGGATACAGTCGGTTATAGTGTTCCCGAAGAATTTGAAGAATTAATCAAATCTATAATTAGAAATGTCCCCAGATTATCAGAAATAGATCTTTCCGTTCATTGTCACAATGATCTTGGGTTAGCTGTTGCTAATTCTCTTGCTGCGATCTCAGCAGGGGCAACTCAGGTTGAAGTTACGGTGAATGGTATAGGAGAAAGAGCTGGCAATTGTTCTCTTGAGGAACTTGTTATGGCAATCACCATTAGAAAGGATTACCTTCCATTTAAAACAAAAATAAAAACGAAAAAATTATATAAAGCATCCAAATTACTTGAAAGCCTGACCGGTCTGATTATAGCTCGTAATAAGCCCATAGTTGGTGAAAATGCCTTCTTACATGAAGCGGGTATTCATCAACACGGAGTTATCAACAATAGAAAAACATACGAGATAATTAGACCGGAAGATATAGGAAGGGATCCAGAGAATCTTGTGCTGGGAAGACATTCCGGAAAACATTCCTTCAGAGAAAAACTCAAATATTACAATTTGAAGCTTACAAAAGAACAGTTTGAAAAAGCATTCTCAAAGTTTCAGAAGATAGCCGATAAAAAGAAAGAAGTAAGTGATGATGATATATTGATAATAGTTGCAAATGTGTTAGGACAATATCCGAATGGATACAGACTTGAATATTTTGATGTTAAAACAGGGAATAAAGTTTATCCTTCTGCCACTGTTAAGATAAAGAAGGGAAATACCAAAATGGTCTCATCAAGTACCGGTAATGGCCCTATTGAAGCTGTGTTCAATGCAATAGATTCTGCTATCGGACTTAAAGCTAAACTAAAGGATTTTGTAGTCTCGGGAGTAGGTGCCGGAAGGGATGCTCTGGGACAGGTAAAGGTTGTTATAAATGTCGAGGGAAATAATTTTGTGGGAAGAGGTAACTCAACGGATATTATCGAAGCTTCAGCCAACGCCTATATAAATGCGCTTAACAGATATAATTTTTCAATGGAAGCCGCAAATTTAATTAAAAAACAAAACTCAAAAAAAGAAAAGAGGGTAAGTTGAAATGGGTATGACAATAACAGAAAAAATTTTATCAGAAAAAACAGGACATAAAGTTAGAGTCGGAGAGTATATTTTAATTGAAGTTGATATTGCGCTTGCGAATGATATCACAGCTCCTCTCGCAATAGATGAATTTTATAAAACAGGTATTAAAAAGGTGTATAATCCGGAGCAAATTGTCCTTGTCCCTGATCACTTTGTGCCTAATAAGGATATTCTTTCAGCTATGCAGGTAAAGAAAATAAGAAAATTTGCAAAGGAGCAGAATATAGAAAAATTTTTTGAACTTGGAAGAATGGGGATAGAGCATGTTCTTTTACCGGAGCAGGGAATAGTGAAATCAAGAGACATTGTTGTAGGTGCGGATTCTCATACCTGTACATACGGCGCATTGGGAGCTTTTTCAACCGGTGTTGGTTCCACTGATATTGCCGGAGTCTACATGATGGGGAAAGCATGGTTTAAGGTTCCGGAAGTCATTGATGTTTATATAAAAGGTAACTTCAGGAAATATGTTTCCGGAAAAGATTTTATTTTGAAATTGATTTCCATTTTAGGTGTCAGCGGGGCAAATTACAAGGTTTTGGAATTCAGAGGTCCTGGAATTGAAAATATCTCAATGGATTCAAGGTTTACAATTTCAAATATGGCAATTGAAGCCGGAGGTAAAGCCGGAATATTTCCGGTGGATGATTTAACAATTGAATATGAAAGAGAGAGAGGAATCAAAGTTGAGAAACTTACAGCAGATGAGGATGCCAGTTATATGAGGAGAATTGAATTTGATCTCAATGAACTGGAACCTCAGGTTGCTTTTCCCTTTCTTCCTTCAAATTCAAAAGGTATTTCTGAAACAGAAAAGGAAAAAATTAAAATTGATCAGATTGTAATTGGAAGTTGTACAAACGGAAGAATGGAAGATTTAAGAGCCGCAGCAATGATTTTAAAAGGGAAAAAAATTAGCAGAAATGTAAGGTGTATAATCATTCCCGGTTCTCAACAGGTCTACAAAAATGCAATTAGAGAAGGTTTGTTTGATATTTTTGTGAACGCGGAGTGCGCTGTTTCCACTCCAACATGCGGTCCTTGTCTTGGCGGACATATGGGAGTTCTTGCCGAAGGAGAGGTTGCTCTCTCCACTACAAACAGGAATTTTGTTGGAAGAATGGGGCATGTTAAGAGTAAGGTTTACCTATCTTCTCCGGTGGTTGCCGCAGCAAGTGCCATTAAAGGGTATATAGCCAATCCGGAAAATTTGTAAAGGAGGAATATTATGGAGATAAAAGGAAAAGCTTTTGTTTTCGGTGATGATGTGAATACTGATGAAATTATTCCGGCAAGATATTTAAACACAAGTGAGCCGAAAGAGCTTGCAAAATACTGTATGGAAGATGCAAGACCTGGCTTCGGGAAAAGAGATGATCTTAAAAGTAACATAATAGTCGCCGGAGAAAATTTCGGATGTGGTTCATCAAGAGAGCATGCTCCGATAGCAATCAAAGCGGCAGGAATATCTTGTGTTATTGCAAAATCCTTTGCAAGAATATTTTTAAGAAATTCGATAAACATAGGATTGCCTATTATTGAGCTTGAGGAAGCTAATAAAATCAATGAAGAGGATAAATTACGGATTAACTTTGATAGAGGAGAAATTGTGAATGAAACAACAAAAGAAAAATTTAAATTTCAATCATATCCCGATTTTATGAAATCAATAATTTCCGAAGGAGGTTGGATTAATTATGCAAAAAAGCTTATCAAAGAGGAAAACCATGAAAAAAAATAAGAAAATAGCGGTTCTACCGGGTGATGGAATTGGACCTGAAGTAATGAAGGAAGCTCTCAAGGTTCTGGAAAAGGTCAAAAAAAAGTATGGCCTTAATTTTGAATTGAAATTCGGTGATATAGGAGGAATAGCAATAGATAAATATGATCACCCATTACCTGAGCAAACCAAAAATTTGTGCCTTAATTCGGATGCTGTTTTACTTGGGAGCATAGGAGGGCCAAAATGGGATAATTATCCTCCTGAAAAAAATCCCGAAATAGGAGGTCTTCTCGGGTTAAGGAAATTACTGAATCTGTATGTGAATCTGAGACCTGTTGTTTTATATGAAAGATTAAAAGAAAACAGCCCTCTTTCCAAAAAAATCATTGAATCCGATATCGACATAATAACGGTCAGAGAACTTTCTCAGGGTATATATTTCAGCAAGCCAAAGAAACTCACTGATAATGAGGGTTACGATACTATGAGATATGACAGACAAACTGTTAACAGGATATCAAAATCAGGATTTGAAATTGCAAAAAGCAGAAGAAGGAAAATAACATCGGTAGATAAAGCTAATGTTTTATACAGTTCAAAATTGTGGAGAAAAACAGTTAGTGAAATTTCAAGAAATTATCCGGAAGTGGAATTAACTCACATGTATGTGGATAATGCTGCAATGCAACTTATATTGAATCCATCTCAATTTGATGTGATTTTAACGACCAATCTTTTCGGAGATATTCTCTCGGATGAATCCGCCGCAATTTCGGGTTCACTCGGTATGATACCCTCGGCTTCGTTCGGAAAAGGCAATATCAATCTTTATGAACCTGCTGGAGGTTCCGCACCGGATATAGCGGGAAAAGGAATTGCGAATCCAGTCGCTCAGATTCTTTCACTTGCAATGATGCTGGAATATTCTTTCGGTTTAAAAGAAGCGGCAAATGATGTGAGAGAGGCAGTGAAAAAAACAATAAACGAAGGATATGGAACCATTGATATAGTTAAGAATAAAAAATATGTTTTATCAACTTCTGAGATGGGAGATTCCATTGCGGAGAAAATTTAATCTAAATTAAGGAGGAAAAAATGGAATGGAAAATAGAAAAAGCAAGAAAACTAAAACCTGTTTACAAAGATGAAAATCAAATTGGCTTCGGGAAATTCTTAACGGATCATATGCTTATTATGTATTATGATAGAGACAAAGGTTGGTATGATCCGAAGATTATAAAGATGTCCGAAATAAAATTATCTCCTGCGGCATTGGTTTTTCATTACGGACAGGAGATTTTTGAAGGAATGAAAGCCTTTCTGGGAAATGACGGTAAAATTCGTCTTTTCAGACCCCGTGATAATATGAATAGATTTAACAAGAGCGCAAGAAGAATGATGATTCCCGAAATTGATTCTGAATTTGTACTGGAGGGGTTGAAAAAGCTGCTTTTTCTTGATAAAAGATGGTTCCCGAAGAAGAAGGGTAATGCATTATACATAAGGCCAACGATTATAGCAACCGAGCCGACTCTTTATTTAAAACCATCTGATGAATATATATTTTTCATAATTTTGGCTCCTTCATCCGGAATATACGGACTTAAAGAATTAAAACTCTATGTTGAAGATGAGTATGTCAGAGCTGCAAAAGGAGGGACAGCCGAGGTTAAAACAGGAGGAAATTATGCAGCTGCATTTTATCCTTCCTCTTTGAGAAAAGGTTATGATGCCATACTATGGCTTGATTATAGGGAAGGAAACTATGTTCAGGAAGTAGGTACAATGAATATCTTTTTTGTGGAAGAAGGTAAAAGGTTAATTACTCCGGAGCTTGACGGTGGTGTTCTCCCGGGAATTACCCGTGATTCAATTATAAAACTTGCAAGATCAAAAGGATACATGGTAGTTGAGAAAAGAATTCCAATTCATGAGGTCATAGAAAAAACACAAAATGGAATTTATACAGAAGCTTTCGGGACAGGAACTGCTGCTATCATATCTCCCATTAAGGAAATATTTTACAAAGGGGAAAATTATACTTTCTCCTTTTCCTCAAATCTGAGGAATGAATTTTACGAAAAACTGTTAAATATTCAATTTGGGATTGAAAAAGAGGATTTTAATTGGGTCGAAACAGTTGAATGAAAATTTCATATTATAATTTGTATTAATTCATGTATTAATAACTCATATTATGGTTAGAGGTTTGTTTGTACTTGGATAGTTTATTATTCTTTTTTCACATTCAACAACCTTGCATTTGCCGCTACTATAACAGTGCTTAATGACATTAAAGCAGCTCCGATGGCAGGTGATACTAAAATTCCATAATTGTAAAGAACTCCTGCTGCAAGCGGGATTGCAAAAGCATTATATCCTGTTGCCCAGAAAAGATTTTGTACCATTTTTTTATAGGTTGCTTTTCCGAATAAAATAAGAGAGAGAACATCCTTGGGATTACTGTTAACAAGGATTATGTCAGCGGTTTCTGCTGCGATATCTGTTCCAGAACCAATTGCAATTCCTACATCTGCCAGTGCCAGGGCGGGAGCATCATTAATCCCATCGCCAGTCATTGCAACAAATTCTCCTTTATCTTTTAATTCTTTTATTTTTTCCTGTTTCTCATGGGGTAAAACCTCAGCAAAATAGCCATCTAAATTAAGTTTTTTTGAAACGTATTCAGCTATCTCCTTATTATCTCCTGTTAGCATAAAACACTTAATTCCCTGTTTTTTTAAGCCTTCAATTGCTGCAAAGGATTCTTCTCTGATTTGATCTTCAAGTGTTATGACTCCTGATAACTTTCCGTCAATTATTAAGAAAACAAGAGTTGCAATATCATTTATTTTAGAATTTTCAGGAATTATAAAACCTCTCTTTCCCACAGCTTTTTTACTCAAAAGTTGAATCATATGCTCTTTTAGCTTACCTTCAATTCCTTCGCCTTTTATAACCTTAAAATCTGATACCTCGTATAGATCAAGTGACTTTTCCTTTGCTTTTCTAATAATTCCTTTTGCTATAGGGTGTTCTGAATTTTTTTCAAGAGAAGCTGCGTATTTTAATAAATCATCTTCCCTAAAATTTTTATTAAAAGAGATAATAGAGCTAACTCCGAATTTCCCCTCTGTTAATGTGCCTGTTTTATCGAAAACTATTGTTGTTAATTTTCTTGAACTTTCAAAAGCCGTTCTATTCCTTATAAGTAATCCATTTTTAGCGGAAAGTGCTGTTGAGACAGCGTTTACAAGGGGAATGGCAAGACCAAGAGCATGTGGGCAGGCTATGACCATGACTGTTGCAAGTCTTTCTATGGAAAATGCCATTGCCGCACCTGCTGAAACCCAGTATCCAAAAGTTATGGCACCAGCGGTTATGGCAATTACGGTCAGCCACCTTGCAGCAACATCAGCAAACTTTTCTGTTTTTGATTTTGCTTCCTGGGCTTGTTTAACTAAGTTTATCACTTTTGAAAGATAGGATTCCTCTCCCGTACCTAAAACCTTTACCTCTAATATATCATCACCATTTATAGAACCACCTATTACCTGATCTCCAGGCCCCTTTTTAACAGGTTTTGATTCTCCTGTAAGCATTGATTCATCAATATAGGTTTCTCCATTGATTATTATTCCATCAGCTGGAATTTTTTCTCCGGCTTTTACAAGAACTATATCATTCCTTTTTAGCTCAGAAATTTTCACATCTATAATTTCTTTTCCCCTAATAAGATGTGCTTCATCAGGCATAAGTTGAGCTAATTTTTCAAGAGCCTTTGATGCTCCTAAAACAGATTTCATCTCAATCCAGTGTCCTAAGAGCATTACATCAATTAGTGTGGCAAGCTCCCAGAAAAAGAATTTACCTTTGAGCCCAAAAACCACAGCTGCACTATAAAAATATGCCACAGAAATAGCAATTGCAATCAATGTCATCATTCCGGGTTTTTTTTGTTTAAATTCAGTATAAATACCCTTTAAAAAGGGATAACCACCCCAGAAAAATACAAAACTGGAAAGTAAAAACAGAATATACTTATCTGCTCCAAATTGAAATGTAAATCCTAAAAGTTGCCTTACAAGGGGGGATAAGATTAATATGGGAAGTGTAATAATCAAGGATATTATAAATCTTTTTTTAAAGTCCTCCATCATCATTTTATG
>JALXDT010000219.1 GCA_027070475.1 Candidatus Aminicenantota bacterium
TCTATCATCTTCTTGCAATTTCCGGAGCCCACATAGGAATAATCAGCTTTTTGATTTTTTATATTCTTCATTTTTTAAGGGTTAAAAATAGAACTATCTATCTTTTTCAGATAGTATTAATGCTTCTCTTTATGCTTTTCATCGGTAATAATCCTCCTGTTGTAAGAGCATCCTTTATGATTATTCTATTTTTCTTAGCAAAGATTTTTTGGAAGGATACTGATATACTTCATATAATTTCTATTTCAGGAATTATCTATCTTATATTTAATCCTCTTATGGTAGTAAATATAGGTTTTATATTGACCTATTACATTACAATATTATTAATTCTTATTTTAAGAAAGATGAAAAATATTTTTTCAATTTCAACCAAGTTTGAACAATCCTTTTACATTGTCCTTATTGCTTTTTTGGTTTCCCTCCCCCTGAACCTCTATTTTTTCAATTATCTTCCCTTTGGATCTCTGATTTTAAACTTTGCGGCAATTTTTATTATCCCTCCTGTTTTATTCTTTTCTATTCTTTCACTTTTATCTTTTTCAATCATACCTTCAATTGCAAGCTTTTTTTTAAAAATTTCTGTTGCTCTTGTTAGCATAATGAACATAATGGGAGAAAAGATCGGAGCTCCTCTATCTTTAAGGCTTTTTACTCCTCCCTTCTGGCTTGTTGTTTTGTATACGATTTTTTTGCTTTCAATAGTGTTTGTTAAAAAGAGAAAATTTATAGCAATAACTCTATTTTTTATAACCTTTTTCTTAATGATTTTTTATCCTGAAAGAACTGTTAAAGCTCCTTCTGTCTTTTTTCTTGATGTTGGAGAGGGAGATTCATCTTACATAGAGATTCCGAAAAGTAAAAACATTTTAATAGACTGTGGTGGTAGTTACAAAAAGGATAATTTTATAGGAGAGTATGTAGTATCGGCTTTTTTGTTTAAAAGAAGGGTAAAGACAATAGATGCTATCTTTATATCTCACTTTCATCCTGACCACTATTATGGTTGTTTAAGAGTAATAAAAAATTTTAAAGTGAAAAAGGTTTATTACTATAATACGACCGAAGGCAAAAATGTAAATGAATTGTTAAAGGTAGCAAAGGAGAACAATACTCAGATAGTGAAATTAAGCTATGGAGGAAAAGTCAGGATAGGAGACTCTCAATTTAGAGTAGTTCATCCTGAGAAAAAGATTATTGAAAAGATTACCAACAATGATTCAATGGTTTTGGTTTATGATTACAAAGATTACAGAATACTCTACACGGGAGATATAGAGAGAGAGGCTGAAAAAGAGATAATTGAAAGGGGGGAAGATATTAGAGCAAATATATTGAAGGTTGCTCACCATGGAAGTAGAACTTCAACTACACAAAAATTTTTAAAATTTGTTTCTCCTGAAATTGCTATAATCTCAGTAGGTGAAGGAAACAGATATCATTTTCCTTCAAAATATGTTTTAAAAAGATTAAAAAACAAAGTAAAAAAAGTCTTCAGAACTGACAAAAACGGAGCAATACAAGTAATCATTAAAAAAGATAAAATAAATGTATTATTATCTAAAGATAACTAATATTCTTTTCCCTTGGACCTTCAAAAATTGATTTGGTGTTAATACTCATATAATTTAAAGCTGCTTTTTCGCAAAGGAATAATAAAAAAAGATGAAAAAGGCTTCTTTGTGAATTGAATAATTATAAAAAAAAAGGTATTATTGTGATATGAAGGGGAAAGTAGCTATTATAGATGATAGTCTGACAATAAGAAATATTGCTAAAAAGTATATCAGGGAAGGCGGATATGAGGTTATTCTTATAAGCGATTTTAAAGACCCTATCTCCATACTGAAAAAAGAAAAACCTTCTCTAATTCTGCTTGATATTTATCTTGGTGAAGAGAAGATTGATGGCCATAAAATTTGTAGAATGATAAGGGAAGATAGAGAACTTTCGGATATTCCTGTTATCATGATGTCCAGTGTTGATGAAAAATTTGATATTAAGGAAGCTTTTGATTCAGGATCTAATATCTTTATTAGAAAACCATTTTCAAAAGAAACAATATTGAAGGAAATTGAAAGATTAATTATAAAAGATAAGAGGGAAGAAAAAATCCTAATCATAGATGATAGCAGTACATCAAGAAAGATTGCAAAGCATGAACTTGAAAGGAGAGGTTTTACAGTAATTGAAGCCAAAAGTGGAGAAGAGGGGCTTGAAGTTTTAAAGAGAGAAATAGTTGAGCTTATTATTGTTGATATTGAAATGGAAGGTATGGATGGTTTTGAATTTTCAAGAAGAATTAAGGAGGATCCTTCTTTTTATTCAATCCCGATTATAATGTTGAGCAGTATTGATGATCCACTTATAATAAAAAAAGCAATAGAATCTGGAATTGTTGAGTATTTTGTCAAACCATTCAAACACGGAGAATTGTTAAATTTTGTGGAGGATTTTCTTAAACCCTCAAATGTTTCGAAAGAGGATAAAAGAATTCTTATAGTTGATGATTCAAAGGCACAAACCTCTGTACTAACCCATTTACTAAAAAGACATGGTAGGAAGGTTTTATCATTTCATGACCCCTCGGAAGCTCTTTCATACCTTAGAAATAATAAGGATGTCTCATTAATTATAACTGATATCTATATGCCCAACATGAATGGAATTGAGTTATCAAAAAAAGCAAAATTGATTAATAACAATGTTCCAATAATAGGAATTTCAGCTACAAGGAGTAAAAAAGTTGTTCTGGATGCACTTTCATCAGGAATGGATGATTTTTTGTATATTCCTTTTTTTGAAGAAGAGCTTAACTTAAGAGTAAATCTACAAATCATGCTTTATGATAAAATCAATAGCCTTAATAGTTTAAACAAAAAATTAAAAGAATTATCTTCCAAAGATCCTCTTACATCTCTTTTTAATAGAAGAACAATGTTTGATCTCCTTGAAAGAGAATTTGAAAGATCCTATCGAAATAATTCTGTGTTTAGTTTAATAATGTTTGATATAGATCACTTTAAGAGGGTGAATGATGTTTACGGACATCAGAAGGGGGATGAAATTTTAAAGAGTTTTGCGGAAATATTGAAAGAAAGTGTGAGGCCCTATGATACTCCTTCAAGAATCGGTGGTGAAGAATTTCTCCTCCTTCTTCCCAATACTGATAAAATGTCAGCTCTAAAAGTGGGGGAGAGGATAAGAAAAAGAGTTATGGAGAATAGTGTTGATGGAATAAAAGTAACTGTCAGCGGAGGGATTTCAAGTTCCGAGGAATTGTCTGAAAATCAAAAAATTTCGGACCTAATAAAGATCGCTGATGATAGACTCTATAAGGCAAAAGAAAGCGGAAGAAATCAAATAATTTTAGAATAAAATTTTTTATTACTATTTTGATAATTTAATTCATCATAAAAAAATGGTAAAATTGGGAAAATTATAGATGGAGGATTTTTATGTCAGAGATAACAGATGAAATTAAGGTTAGAGAGGAAAAATTAAGAAATTTGAAAGAAGCTGGAATTGAACCATATCCCTATTCATATGATTTAAAAGAGAACATAAGCGATATTGTAAAAAAATACAGAGAAAAAAGTGAAGAGGAGCTTGAAAAAGAGGAGATAGAAACAAGTACAGCGGGAAGAATAATCGCAAAAAGAATAATGGGAGGAGCCTCTTTTTTTCATATAACAAACGGAAAGGACAAGCTTCAGCTATATTTGAAAAAGAATATAGTGGGAAATGAAAGGTATAAACTTTTTAAAACTTTTGATTTAGGAGATTTTGTAGGAGTAAAGGGAAAGCTTTTTAAAACAAGAACAGGCGAACTAACTTTAGTTGTTGAAGATTTTAAGTTTTTATCAAAATGTCTTCTTCCTTTACCTGAAAAATGGCATGGTCTTCAGGATAAGGAATTAAGATTCAGACAGAGATATCTTGACCTTTTTATTAATCCTGAATCAAGGGAAATCTTTGAAAAAAGATTTAAGATGATAAGAGAAATAAGACGATTTTTGGATAGCAGAGATTATATTGAGGTTGAAACTCCAATGATGCAACCTATTCCTGGCGGAGCTATTGCAAAACCATTTATTACACATCATAATGCTTTGAATATTGACCTTTATCTGAGAATAGCTCCTGAGCTTTATTTAAAAAGATTGCTTGTCGGAGGGTTTGAGAGGGTTTATGAGATAAACAGAAATTTCAGAAATGAAGGGATTTCTTCACAGCATAATCCTGAGTTCACCATGCTGGAATTCTATCAGGCATACAGTGATTTTGAAGATTTGATAAAGTTGACCGAAGAGCTTTTTGAATATCTTATCAACAAAGGAATCGCTTCTGAAAAGGTGAATTTTGAAGGAAATGAAATAAAACTATCTCCACCCTTTCAGAAATTGGATTTTATTGAAGCGATTGCAAAATATTCTCCCCTTTCAAAAGAGGATATTCTGAATAAAGAAAAATTAATTGCCCATGCAGTGGGACTTGCAGGTGAGGATAATTTAGTGCCAACCTATGGTAAAGCTCTGGACTATGTTTTTGATGAATATGTAAAGGATAATCTTATACAGCCAACCTTTATCTTAAATCATCCGGAAGAGATATCACCTCTTTCAAAACCCCATCGTAAGATGCCGGGCAGAACCGAAAGATTTGAACTTTTTATGGCAAAGATGGAGTTAGCCAACGGCTTTTCAGAACTTAATGATCCTGATATTCAACTTCAAAGATTTAAAGAGCAGGTTAAAGACAGAGAAGCAGGTGATGAGGAGGCGCATCTTATAGATTATGATTATATAAAGGCACTTCAATATGGAATGCCACCGGCAGCTGGAGAAGGAATTGGAATAGACAGGCTAACAATGGTAATAACAGGAACAAGGTCAATAAAGGAGGTTATTCTCTTTCCTCTTTTGAAACCTAAGTCTTAAAGATTACTTTAAAAAAAATACATATTTTATGAAAGATTTCAGGAAGTCTTGACAAAAGCCCTTTAGAAAATTATACTACCCACAATGAAGGTTATCATTGCATCAGAAGCAGGTTTTTGTTTTGGAGTTAAAAGAGCGATAAAAATCATAAACAATGAGATAGAAAAAGGAAACACTCCCCTTTATGTTTACGGAGAATTAATTCATAATAAGGTTGTTGTTGAAGATTTAGAGAAAAGAGGTGTTTATAGTATTGATTCGATAGATGAAGTGGAAGAGGGAACTACTGTCGTTATACGAACTCATGGAATCTCACCGCAGGAAGAAGAAATATTAAAGAAAAAAAATGTAAAAATAGTTGACACAACATGTCCCTTGGTTAAAAAAGCGCAACTTCTTGTTGAGAGAATAAAAAAAGAGGGAAAGATTCCGATTATAATAGGGAAACCTGAACATCCTGAGGTAAAAGGAGAGATTGGGTATGGGGGCAAAGAAGCGATAGTTATAAGTAAAGTGGAAGATATTCCTCTGGACGGATTTAATAAAGAGATTGGAATAATAGCTCAAACAACATTTAATCCAGAAAAATTTAAAAACATAGTGAAAATTATTAAAAAACACTCAACAAAAACAATTATTTATGATACAATCTGTTATACTACGGTAATGAGACAGAAGGACACAATAAAATTGGCAAAAGAATCGGATATGATGATAATTTTAGGTGGCAAACATAGTTCTAATACAAGAACTCTTTACGAAAGAGCAAAAAAGTATCAACCAAATACTTATCACATAGAAAGAGCAGAGGACTTTAATCCTGAAATTTTGGAGGGTATTAATATTTTAGGGATTAGTGCCGGAGCCTCCACACCGGACTATGAAATTGATACCCTTGTTGATTTGATTAAAAATCACGATAATAATGTGGAAATTGAAAGAAGGGAAGGCTACAAATGGGAGATTTAAAAGAAGAAAAAATTATTGATGAGGAGAAGAAAATGGAGAAAATGGAAGATTTGATTGATCAGTATGAATTAAAACAATTGAAAAAAAATGAAATTGTAGAAGGGAAAGTTATTAAGATCGGACAGAGTGATGTTATTGTTGATATTGGTTACAAACAGGAAGGTTTTATTCCTATTGAGGAGTGTTATAATTATAAGGGAGAAATTCCATTTTCAGAAGGTAGTCTTGTTAAAGCTGTGGTAAAAAAGATTTCTTCAAAAGAAATTGTACTTTCAAAAAAGGAAGCCGATGAAATTTTAGGTTGGCAAAAAGTTGAAAGAAGTTTTAGAACAGGTGAAACAATTCTTGCTCCTGTTATTAAAAAGATAAAGAGAGGATATTTAGTGAATATGGGGGTTGATTTGTTTCTCCCCGAATCCCAAGTGGATACAAAGCCTATAACAAATCCAAAGGAAATAATCGGTAAAGAATTCAGGTTTAAAGTAATAAAATTGGATGAAAGAAATAAAAGTGGTGTGGTTTCAAGAAGAACTCTTCTTATTGAAGAGATGAAAGAAAAAAAGGATAAATTATTTTCTTCTTTAAAGGTCGGAGATGAAGTTGAGGCAACTGTGACGAAGATCAAAAAAGCCGGAGCTCTTGTTGAATTAAAATCATCACTTACAGCCTTTGTCCCTAAAAGTGAAATATCATGGGGCTACCTCCCTGATATAAGAAAAAAACTAAAGATCGGAAAAACATATAAATTTAAAGTTCTTGAAGTTGATAAAAGCAGAGAAAGGATAATTTTAAGCTATAAAGCTTTTCAGGAAGACCCTTGGAAAACCGCTCCTAAAAAATATAAAATAGGAACAAAAATTAGAGGTACTGTAATCGGTTTTAAGCAGGGGTATGCAATAGTTGAGTTAGAAGAAGGGGTCAACGCAAGATTAAGAGGGGAAGATGTTTATTGGGGAAAAAGAATTAAATCACTTGATGCGATTTTTGAGATTGGAGACAGAGTGATTGGTAAGGTTATTGATATAATTCCTGAGAAGAGATTAATTTACATCGGAATAAAACAGTTGGAGCCTTCTCCATGGGAAAAATTTATTTCCCAATACAAAGAAGGAGATATCGTAGAAGTTAAGGTGAAAAAATTAGCTGATAGTGGTGTTATTGTAAACATAATCCCTGAAATAGATGGTTTCATAAGAAAAGGTGATCTTGATTGGGGCTATGTTGAACATCCTTCAGAGGTTGTAAAAGAGGGCGATACTTTAAAAGCATTAATTTTATCAATTGAAGAGGAAACAGGCAGGATTTTATTGGGGGTAAAACAGCTTGAAGGAGATAAATGGTCTGAATTTTTCTCAAAGTACAAAGAGCACGATCTTATCAAGACAAAGGTTAAAAAGATTCTTGAGAATTTTGTGGTTGTAGAGCTTGAGGGAGGCCTTGAAGGAATAATAAGAAAAGGTGAGATTGCCAATAAAAAGTTTGAAGAGATTTCAGAGGTTCTTTCTGTAGGAGATGAAAAGGAAGCTATGATAAAGAGTATTGATAGAGAAAACAGAAAAATCATTTTGAGCTATAAAAAAGCAGAAAGAGAAAAAATGAAAAAAGAGATGGAGCAATTAAGAAAAGTGGGAGCTCCTGATCAAAAAACAACAATCGGGGATCTTATAAAGAAAGAAATTATGAAAAAGAATGACTAAGAAGGCTCTAATTGATCAAATAAGAAAAGAGCTTGGGTATACCTATGAAGACACTAAAAAATATGTGGAACTTTTCTTTTGCATACTAACTAAATATCTCAGAGAGGGAAATAGGATTGAAATAAGGGGGCTTGGTGTTTTTAAACCCACGATTTTTAAAAGGAATGGTAAACATTTTGTCCGTGTGAACTTTAAAACCTCAAAAGTTATAATGAAGGCTCTTAATGGTGCATTATGAAATATCTTGTAACTCCATGGAGGGAAAAGTATATTAAAGAGGGTATAAATGATTCAAATTGTTTTCTTTGTGAAGCTGCAAAGTCTGAAAATCCGGAAGAAAGATTCATACTCTATAAGGGCAATCATTCTTTTATAATATTAAATCTTTATCCTTACAATAATGGCCACATCTTAATCGCACCTTATGAGCATCTTGATTCCCCTGTCAAAGCCTCCAAAGGAATCCTTGATGAAATGAACTTTCTTATGGTTGAAACTCTTAAAATTCTGGAAGATGTTTATCATCCTCAAGGCTTTAACATAGGGATGAACTTGGGTAGGCCTGCCGGTGCAGGAGTACCGGATCATTTTCATCTCCACATAGTTCCCAGATGGGAAGGTGATGCAAACTTTATGCCCCTTTTCGGGGAAACGAAGGTAATGTTTGAGGGTATAGAAAAAACTTTTTCCAAATTAAAGGATGAATTTAAAAAGGTAAAAATTTAAAATTAATCTTTTTTAGGGAATAATTTCTCTTTCCATATTTCGAAAATATAGTAAAAAGAGGGTAGGAAAGTTAATGTCAAAAAGGTTGAGGTTGTAAGCCCACCTAAAACCACGAGGGAAATTCCTGCCCACATAGAGGCTCTTCCCTCCGGAGGACCGAAAACTCCGGGAAAAATTAATGGTAAACTCATAGGTAATAATCCGAAAATTGTTGTAAGAGCTGTCATTAAAATGGGCCTTAATCTATCCCTTCCTGCTTGAATGACAGCTTCTCTTAATTCCTTACCCTTTCTTCTCAGAATATTTATATGATCAATCAATATAATCCCATTGTTTACGACTATTCCCATTAATATTAAAAGCCCCAGAGATGAAGCATTATCAAAGGAGACACCTGTAAAATGGAAAGTTATTGCAACTCCGAAAAGGGCGAGAGGAACAGTGATTAAAATAATAAATGGCTGGGAGAAAGATTCAAACAGGGAAGCCATTACAACATAGATAAGGAAAATTCCCAGATATAATGACATATTTGTACTCTGCTGAGCTTCTCTAAATCTTTTCCAATCCTCCCCCATATTCCATGTATAACCGGGAGGGAATTTTATTTTTGCCATTGCTTTTTTTACAAGCTCTCTTACTCTATACATTCCTTGAACACTGGTGTTAGCTTCCACCGTAAATATTGCCCTTTTGTTTTCTTTTACAATTGCAAGAGCTCCTTTCCCCACTTTGAATTTTGCAACAGCATATACTGGAAGAGAACCTGATGGGGACTCAACAGTTATATTCTTTAGTTTTGAAAGGGTAAAATTTTTATCCTTTTTAATTTGGAAAATAACATCAACCTCTTTATTACCCCACCTGAATCTTGTAACAGGCCTTTCAGATAAAGCACTTGATATGGTTTGAGATACTCTCTGAGAGGATACACTGAATGATCTATCCTTTAATACACTTACCTTAACCTCTTTTTCTCCGCCTTCAACATTTGATGTCACATCAGAAACATTTGGAATTTTCTTTAAAACAGCTTTAACCTTATCAGCCAGCTCCACAAGTGTTGAATAATCGGGACCTGTCAGATTTATAGTAATTCCGCCCCCGAAACCTCCTCTGAAATGTCTTCTCCCCTTTAAAAAATCCACTCCCGGAATTTTTGGTAGCAACTTTGTAAACCTTTTTTCAATTTCAGAGGTTGAAAGTTTTGATTCACTTTCATCCTTTAAATAAAGATTTATGGAACCATAGTATCTTCCCCTTCTTAAACGGCTTATTCCATAGGAGAAGACATAGTGAGCAATATCAAGTTTGTTTTTATTACTTTCTATGGTATTCTCAATTTTCGTGAATAAATCTTTCATCTCAATAAGACTCATCTTTTCAGGCATCATAACTGTGTATCCGATCTCTCTTTCCCTTGATCTTGGCATATAACCTCTCGGAATCTGTTTAAAAAGTTGAACACTTATTATGAAAAGAAGGACTGCTGAGATTGCCACATAATATTTTTTTGAAAGGGCAAAGCTTATGAATTTTTTATAATAATTTTCAAGTATGACTATAAACTTTCTTCTCTCTCTTTCCTTTCCTTTCATTAAGCGGGAAGCTGCTAAGGGATTAAAGCTAAGGGACACAAAGAGAGAAGCAAAAAGAGCAAGGGTGATAGCAAGTCCAAAATCTTTTAACCATCTTCCGAAAGAGGAGCCTCCCACAAAGGTTAAAGAGGCAAACACAATTACAGTGGTCATTGTTGAACCGAAAACAGCGGTTGCAACCTCCGAACTACCTATTTTGGCTGCTTCATGGGGAGGATAATTAAAATCCTGTCTGTATCTGAATATATTCTCAAGAACCACAACTCCATTATCAACGAGCATACCGACAGCCATCATCAAGCCTGATAAAGAAATTATATTGATGGATAAATTCGTATGAAACAGAGTATTAAGAAGAAACATAAAGGCAAAGGTAAAAATGACAGATAATGGGATTGAAAGTGCAATTATCAGGGTCACTCTGAAGCGCTGTAAAAAAAGAAAGAGTATTATTATAGCAAGTATGGAACCTATTATTCCGGCTTTTACAAGTTCCTTTAAACTTGCCAATATGTCTTTTGATTGATCTCTGTAAATTAAAAGATTAAGTTTTTTATATTGAGGAAGGGATAAGATTTTTTTAAGCTCTTTTTTGACCTTTCTTGATATTTCAACAACATTAGCAAGATCAGATTTGTAAACTCTGAAAGAGATTGCCTCACGGCCATCTAAAATATAGTAATCCTCTTTAGGGGGATAATCATAAACTATTGTTGCAACATCCTTGAGTTTTAACTTTCCTCCGGCTACGGGTAAAGACTTTAACTGTTCGATGTTTTTTATCTCAGCCGGGATTCTTATTACCCATTTTTTTCCATCCTCTTCAATATAACCTTCGGAGGTACTTAGATTGGAAGACAAAATTGTTTGTAAAAGGGTAAAAATTCTTATGTTTAGCTCATCAAGGGTGGCTTGAGACACATAAAGATATATTTTCTTATCAGTTACCCCTGCAATATCTAAATTTGCCACACCTTCAATCCTTTCAAGCCTCGGTTTAATAACCTTTTCGGCAAGCTCTATGAGATCTTCCCTATTTACTTCTCCCGAGAGGGAAAATCTCATTGTAGGGATATTTGATGTCTCCCATCTTCTTATATATATTTTTTTTAAATCCGAAGGGAGTTCATTTCTGATTGAATCTATTTTATCTCTTATTTCAAGGGAAGCTATATCCATATCTTTTGAACTTTCAAACTCTATTCTTATTGATGAAGCTGATGAAGATGATGTTGATCTTATCTTTTTTACTCCGTTTATTGTAGAGAGAGCCTCTTCGAGAGGTTTTGTTATTTTCTGATTTATCTCTTCGGGAGAGGAAGAGGGATAGGGAGCAAAAACATAGAGACTTGGAAAAGATATGTCAGGGAAAAGCTGAAGGGGGAGTTTTAATGATGAAATAATTCCCAATATAAGAAAAATGATTATAATTACAATAATAGTTACAGGTCTTTTTAAAGAAAATTCAGGAAGATTCATTCTCTTCTATCCATAAAATCATAAATCAAAGGAATTAAAACAAGGGTTAAAAGAGTTCCGAACAAAAGACCACCTATCAATGTTATGGCAAGAGGAATTCTAATTTCAAAACCTTCTCCGAAATCAACAGCCATAGGGATTAAACCTAAAATAGTTGTGAGAGTTGTCATCCAGATAGGCCTGAACCTTACCTTTGCCGCTTTCTCTATGGCCTCTCTTTTACTGAGCCCATCAGCTCTCAATTTATTTACATAATCTATAAGGACAATCGCATTGTTCACCACTATTCCTGCCAATATGACCATTGCGATTAGTACGACTACATTCAGAGGTTGCAAAGTTAAAACAAGAGCTATTGCTACACCTACGATTCCAAAGGGAATTGTAAATATTATTACAAAGGGGTGTAGGAATGATTCAAACTGAGCTGCCATTACAAGATAAACCAAGAAAATTGAGAGAAGCATTGCAAAGAGCATGGATTTATATGCAAGAGTTTTTTCCTCTGATTGCCCGGCAGGTTTGATCGTTATATCAGGTGGAATATCTACTTTAGAAAGTTCTTTGTTTATCCTGTTTATGGCCGAAGAAAGGCTTACTCCTTTAAGCTGAGCGGAGATTTTTGCCGCTCTCTGTTGATTCTCCCTGTAAATTTCAGACGGACCAAGCTCAAGTTTAATATTTGCCAGTGCTCTTAAAGGTATGGAATTTCCGTCTGATATTTCTATATTTATATTTTTAAAATTTGCAAGACTTGTGTAATATTTTTTAGTTAATCTTACCCTTATGTCTATCTCTCTTTCCTTTTCATAAAATTTCGTGGAAACCCCTCCCTCTATTTTCTTTTTTATAATATCAGCTACTTGCCCCACTGTAATACCTAATTTTGCAAGTCTATCTCTGTTTAAAAATATCTGAAGCTCGGGATTGCCTTCAAGGATAGAGGATCTTACATCCTCCAAACCCTTGGTTTTCTTCATAATATTGTAAACAATCCTTGCATACTTTTTCTGTTTATCTATATCATTTGTATAAACAAGATATTCAATCGGAGCTTTAATGGAGAATAGCATGGGTTTTTGGACATTGTATTGAATAGAAGGGTATCTTGATATTATACTTCTGATATTTTCTTCGACTTTATTCTCTTTTTTCCCTATTATTCCTTTTTTTAACTTAATAATCATCTGTGCGAGATTTTCCTTTTCCTGTTCAAAGGTTGTGCCTTTCTCTCTTCCTTTTCCGGAAATTATATAGATAAAATCTATTTGAGGTACATCTTTTATTAAATTCATAATTTCAAGGGATCTTTTTGCATTTTCCTTTACTGAGATTCCGGGCGGATATATGAGATCTATTCTGAGCTCACCCTGAGAAATTTCAGGAATAAGGTTTGCTCCGCTAAAATAAAAGTATAAAGATGATAATGAAAACAGAATCAAAGATACTATTAAAATAATTCTTTTTTTGGCAAAAATTTTCTGAAAATTATTGGAATAATAGTTAAAAAATCCTTTAAAACCTTTGTCAAATATATTAACGCTTTTTAAGAGAATCCTGTTTTTTATTCCCTTGTTGTATTTAAACCTTGGGAAAAGCATAGGAATAAGGGTTAAAGAGACAAAAAGTGAAGCCGTAAGTGAAAATATAACCGCAAGAGCCTGATCTCTGAAGAGCTGGCCTGCCACACCCTTTATAAAGATGACTGGTAAGAAAACCGAGATTGTTGTAAGGGTTGAAGCTGTAACCGCTCCTGCAACTTCAACAGTTCCGCTGATAGTCGCATCATAAGGATTCATTCCCTCCTCTCTTTTTCTGTTTATTGCTTCAAGAACAACTATGGAAGAATCCAGAAGCATTCCTATTCCCAAGGCCAAACCACCCAAGGACATAATATTTAATGAGACATGAAAAAGATAGAAGAGAAAGAATGAGATCATTATTGAGATCGGAATTGAAAGAGATATTATGATTGTTGAAGGAAAGTTCTTTAAAAACAGAAAAAGAATTAAGATCGCAAGAATACCACCGATCAAAGCAGTATTTAAAACCTCATCTATCGAGCTTCTGATAAAGTGAGATTGGTCAACAAGAACTTTAAATTTTATATCCTTCCCCTCTTGAGCATAGAGCTTTTTTAATTTTTCTATTCTCTTTCTGACATTATCCGCAACTTTTACCGTATTAGCCGATGATACCTTATAAATAGCTATCTCAATGTTTTCTTTTCCATTTATAAATGTTATCACCTTTCTATCTTTAGCCCCTCTGTAAACCTTTGCAATATCTTTGACTTTTATCGGAGCATTATCTCTGTATGTTATTATGATATTTCTTATATCATCAAGATTTTTGAAGAGGCTTACTGTCCTTATTAAATACTGTGTCTCTCCCTCTTTCAATATACCTGCCGATATATTAACATTCTCCTGAGCAAGTCTTTGCTCAATAAGAGAGATCGGGATTTTCAAAGTTTGAAGCTTTTTTTCATCTATATCAACATGAATTTCTTCCTCAATTCCTCCAGAAATTTTTGCAGCGGCAACCCCTTCAAGAGTTTCAAATTCAGGTTTTATCTCCTTTTCAGCATAATATCTTAATTTACCCGGCTCCATAGAACCTGAAAGACCGATTCTCATAATAGGCTCTGAAGATGGATCGTATTTTAAGAGCACGGGTTTTGTCGCATCATCAGGAAGTCTTACAGCATCTATCTTTTCTCTCATATTCAAAGAGGCAAAGTCCATATTTGTTCCCCATGTAAACTCAACTATTATCTCTGAAACACCGGGTCTTGAGTAAGAGGTTATCTTCACAACATTGGACACAACTCCCACCGCCTCTTCAAGGGGTTTTGTAATAAGATTTTCTATTTCCTGAGGGGAGGCTCCCGAAAGCTCTGTTTTAACTGTGATCGTGGGATAACTTAATTCGGGTAAAAGGTTTATTGGAAGCTGTGAGTATGAAATAAAGCCAAAGACAATTATTGCCACAGCCAAAACCGTTAGAGTAACAGGATGGGTGACAGAATATTTGACTAATTTCATAGGACTTTAACCTTTGCTCCGTCTTTAATATTTTCTATACCTTGAACAACAACAATCTCTCCCTCTCTTATACCTTCCAAAACTTCATAATCCTTTTCAAGCTCTGTCCCAAGTTTTATCTTTTTTAATTTTACAATTCCACCTCTTTTGAGAGTGAATACATAGGGATCTCCGTTTCTGTAAAAAATAGCTTTTTTAGGAACTATTATTGCATCACTCTTTTTGCTTATTATTATATTGCAGGTTACCAACATTCCGGGCCTGAGTTTTAATGATTTATCTGTGATACTGATTGTGACCTTAAATGTCCCGGACTGAGGGTCTATTCTCGGGTTTATAATTTTAACTTTTCCTTTGAAAGAATCAGGGTAAACCTCGGATTTTACCTTAACATCCATTCCTGCCTTGATTTTTACAATATCCTTTTCTGGTACATAAACTCTTGCAAGAAGAGGGTCAAAATCCTCAACAGTATATAGCTCTGTACCCGGAGATACTCTCATTCCCTGATCTATTTTCCTTGAAGTAATCCATCCAGAGATCGGGCTTTTTATTTTTGTATATGATAGTTGAAGTTCAAGAGCTTTGAATTTCTCCTTTTCAATATCAAGCTGCTGTTTAGCTCTCTCATAGGATAGCTGGGCTGATCTATAATTTAATTTAGCTGCTGAAAAATCCTTTTCTGATATTATCTTTTCTTTATAAAGGCTCTGAGATCTTTTAAAATTAGCCTCTTCATCATCCATTTTTATTTTGGCATCCTTTAAATTAATCTCTGCCTGTCTGACTGAAAGCTTAGCTTGCTCATAACTGTTTCTTATATCCTTATCATCAATCAGAGCTAAAATTTCACCCTTTTTGACAAAGCTTCCCTCATCTTTAATAATCTTCGCAATGATCCCATCTACCTTTGAATAGATTGGGACCATTTTTTCAGGCTCAAGAGTTGTATTAAAAGTAAGGTAATTTAAAATAGGACCTCTTTTTATTCTTTTTATTTTAACCAATGGAAGATTTGTGCCACTGCTTCCATCTCCCTCTCTTAAAGCTCTCATCATCTGAAAAAATTTCTGTCTCTGCTCAGGAGTAAGTTTTTTAAAATCTTCCCTTGATTTGATTCCAAATTTTTTCATTATATCTTCTCTTGTTAGCTTCTTTTTCTTGGAAACTTTTTCTTTTGACACATTTTTTGTTCTCTGCTCGGCTTTTTCCTTTTTGCAGAAATTAAAGGAAAAGAGTATGAACAAAAGTAAAAAAAACCATACGGACAATTTTCTTATTTTCATATTAACTCTCCAAGAATTTTGATTAATATTTTATATACGAATTAAAAATTTTTTTTCCTTCTCTTTAAGGGAAAATTAATAAAATTTTAT
>JALXDT010000220.1 GCA_027070475.1 Candidatus Aminicenantota bacterium
GATAAAAAGAGTTCTTTTCATTTCTCTTATATTTTGTAATATTTTTATTTGCTTTTACTTAATATAAGATCTGCCACTCTTTTCCCGGATAATAACATTCCTCCAAATACGGGTCCCATACGAGGAGAGCCGAAGGTTGCATTTGCTGCCATTCCGCAAACAAAAAGGTTCGGATAGACTTCCTTTGTATTTTCTTCTATTAAATTTTCTGCCACATCAGCCCACATAGATTTTTCTCCCATTATTCTTCCGGTCTCAGTAAAAAGTTTTCCTCCAGTTTTTCTCTCCACTATTTTTACTATCTCTGTATCATGGCCAGTTGCATCAATTAAAAACTTTGACCTCAATGTGATAGGGTCTATATGTAAATGTGCCATTTCTACTGCAGTCCAATTAATAACAGCTCCGGTAATCTCCTCACCTCTTATCATTACATCTTCTACTGTTATGAGGTTAAATATTTTAGCACCTGCTTTTATTGCTTTGGCTGTGAGCTGAGCGGTCGATTCAACGGATGAAGCCACATAGTATCCTTTTTCGTATTCAATGTAGTTGATTTCAAACTCATCAAGAATAAATTTGGAGGCTTCCTGTACCACTATCTTATTGAACATAATGCCGCCACCGGGCATTCCTCCACCTATTTTCAAAGTTCTTTCAAGAAGAACAACCTTTTTACCAGCTTTTGAGAGATAATAAGCAGCTGTTAAACCAGAGGGCCCTCCTCCGACTACAATAACATCACTCTCAAGGCTATCCATTAAGTCTTTAAAATAGAGTTCAACTATTGCTTTTGAAATTTTAATTTCATCAAGTTTCATGTTTTCTCCTAAACTAACTTAAATCCCAGATCGAGAGCCTTCATATTTATTTCCTCTGTTCCTTTCGGAACCGAAGATAAAATAACCTCTTTGAGCTCATCCTTTGTAAAAAGTCCGGAAAGTTTCGAAACAACAGCAAGAGAAACAACAGATACAACTACCATATTCCCGATTTCCTTTGAAGTTGCCTCTGTCAAAGGGATTTTATATATTTTATGCTTATCGTTTTCAGGAAGCTTTGTAACAAGGTCAGAATCTACCACTATTACTGCATCTTCTTTTATGTTTCTATAATATAAATCAAAAGACTTTTGAGCTGTTGCAAAATAAAGGTCAATACTTACTGCCTGTGGATAAATAATGGGTTTTGAATCTATTATAACATCAACCTTTGTTGGGCCTCCCCTCACCTGTGATGTATATGTAGGGCTTTGTGTGGCATACAGGTTTTTCTTACTTATTGCTGTTTTTGCAAGAAGAGCTCCGGCAGTAATAAGACCCTGTCCTCCAACAGCAGCTAATCTTACTTCATATCTTTCTTTCATTTTTTGTCACCTCCAGCCTTTTTTACTACAAGGTCTTCATAGACTGAGAAATAGTCAGGTCTATGTCTATGGCAGAACTCACCTACAACATATTTAAATTTTAACTCTTCTTCGCTCATATCCTTTGCTTTCGAGATTGGTACAGTGTTTTCATCAATCCACTTAAGCATTGGTAGAGGATGTTTTAACTTATTTCTTCTCCCAAGATTTATATGGCAATTAGAAATAATTTCGACAACAGAAAAACCTGTATGTTTAAATGATTTCTCAATAACTTTTAACATCTGCCTGGGTCTATTCACTGTCTCTCTTGCGATATAGGTAGCTCCTGCTGCTTTTGCAAGCTCAACAGTATCAAAATGAGGTTCAGTGTTGCCATAGGGTGTTGTAGTTGTTACAAAACCTGTGGGTGTTGTTGGTGAAACCTGTCCTCCTGTCATTCCGTAAATATTATTGTTAATAACAATCATCTTTATATTAAGATTTCTTCTGCAAGCATGGATAAAATGATTTCCTCCGATAGCAAGAGCATCACCATCACCTGAAAATACCACAACATGTTTATCAGGATTGGATAATTTTATTCCGGTTGCAAAGGTAAGTGCCCTTCCGTGAGTAGTATGAAGTGTATTCGTATTAAAATACGTGGAAAGTCTTCCCGAACATCCGATACCAGAAACCACTGCAATATCATTAGGATCCCAATTTAATTTGGCAAAAGCTGTTACAACCGCTTTAAAAATAGTTCCTATTCCACATCCCGGGCACCATGGAACAGGAAATGTCCTGTATCTTAAATATTTTTCATAATCAAGCATTTTTAATCTCCTTTATTTTTTCAATTATTTCATCAGGTCTTATAGGCATACCTGTCATTTTAAGAAGACCATCAATTCTATTGTTCTTTAAAACCCTTTCAACCTCGTATATAAGCTGTCCCCAGTTAAGTTCAACAACTAAAACATTTCTATCTCCGACCTCTTTTTTTAATTGCTCTTCTGGAAACGGCCAAATTGTAATCGGCTGGAAAAGACCAACGTTGGGGCCTCCCTCTTTCCTTAAAATTTCGATTGCTTCAAGGGCTGATCTCGCCATAGAACCAAAGGCAAAGATTACAAGCTCCGCATCATCCATATAGTATGTCTTATACCTTATTATTTCATCTTTATGTTGTTCAATTTTCTCGAGCCTTCTTTTCTGTTGAACTTCCACTATCTCTGGGTTTGTTGTGGGATAACCATAATCATTATGCTCAAGAGATTCAATATGGATAGGATAACCCATAAAAAAGTCGGGCCTCAATGGAGGTTCTCCCATTTTTCTCTTGTAAATTTCAAGGGTTTCAAGCTTTTCTGGATATTTTCTGTTAATAATTTCATACTCATCAGGACCGGGGAGTTCAACTGGTTCATGGGAATGTCCGACCAACTCATCAAGAAGCAGTATAACGGGAGTCATGAATTTTTCAGCTAAGTTAAAGGCATCAATTGTGGATAGGAATACCTCTTTCGGGAAAGCGGGAGCAAGTGCTATTACAGGATGATCTCCATGTGTTCCCCATCTTGCTTGCATAACATCTCCCTGAGCTCCCCTTGTGGGTAAGCCTGTACTGGGACCTCCTCTCATTACATTTACTATAACAATAGGAACTTCAGCAATAAGAGCAACTCCAAGATTTTCCTGTTTTAAGGAAAACCCCGGACCACTTGTTGCAGTCATGACCTTTTTCCCACCAAGAGAAGCACCTATAACAGCACCGATTGAAGCAAGTTCATCTTCCATTTGAATAAAAATGCCATCTACCTTTGGCAATTCTCTTGACATCCCTTCAGCTATTTCCGAGGAAGGGGTTATGGGATACCCTGCAAAAAAATTACATCCTGCGGCAATCGCTCCCTCCACAACCAATTCATTACCTGCTCTGATTTTCACATTACTCATTCTGTTCCTCCTCTCTTTTCAGGATCTACAACAATTGCAAAGTCAGGACAGTGAAGCTCGCATAGCATACAACCAATGCAATAATCAGGTTCTTCAATCTTTGCAATTAATCCAAATACACTTTTGGAGGTTTCCTCTATTACTAAAACACCCGTGGGACAAACATTAACGCAAATAGAACAACCTTTACAGTATTGTTCTTTAATTAAAACAGTGTGAGGTCGAGGAGCCGGTTTTTTTCTTCTTTTCCTCGCCTCTTCATTAGTTCTTTGTTCGATAATATCCATATATTACTCCTTATAAAAGTAATTAAAAGTTATTATATATAAAATGATTTGAGAAGTCAAAAATACGATGGTTCAATTTTATGTTTTTCGTACTTGTATGATATGATTATGGATAAAAAGGAGGAGAGAAAAATGAGAAAAAAGTTCTTTGTTTTGTCATTTATATTAATATTTATCTCTGGTTTTATTTCGTGCTCAAAAAAATACTCAGACATCAAAGATGTTTTTACAGTTATGCCGCAGGATACAGATTTCATCTTTGCTCTTAATATTAGCAAAGGTTTGAAGACAGAATATATAAAGGAAAAAGAGGGCAAATTTATCAGAGAATTATTAAATGTTGAGAAAAATAAAAAGGAATATGATGATTTTGTCAAAGAAACAGGTATAGATCCTGAGAAGGACATTAACTATATAATTGGATGCGGAAAAGACATAAACTCCGGAGTATTGATCGGAGTGGAACATAGCATTGAAAAAATTAAAAACTATGTTAAAAGCAAAAAAATAAATTATAGTGAAATAAAATATAAGAATATCCCCATCCTCAAATTAAACATTTCAAATCCAAGCAATAATAAAATTTACTATTTAAGCTCCCTTACGGATAATCTTCTGATTATCGGAGAAAAATCCTTTACGGAGAAAATAATTGATGTATTCAAAGGGGAGGAAAAATCACTTTTAAATAACACAAAAATAATGAAAAGGATAGATGAAATGGACACAAGCTCAATTGCATGGGGCTTTTTTGATTTTAATAATATGTTATTTAAAAAATTTGAGGATAAAGGCAAAAACTTTGGTATTGAAACAGATTCTTTCAATATTCTCTTATTTCAAATTGATTACAATGATTCAAAGCTAACCGGGGATTTTAAAATGTTATCAAATAATCCTGAAACAAATAAAAAAACAGTTGATATTTTAAATGGTATAAAAGCAATGATCTCAATGGCAAAAGGTAAAATTTCAGAATTAACCAATTATGTAAATTTTTCATCCTCTGATGACAAGATAATCCTTAATTTTTCCATCCCCCGGCAATTTTTGGATAAATTGGAAAAGGACATCAATATTAAGCATCAAGCCTTGGACTTTGAGCATTGAGCTAAATTGTGAATAGTCGAAGTGATAGCGGAGATCCCGCACTTTCTTTCTAACGGAAAATATGAGAATGTTTCAATGAAAAAAAATTTAAGAAGAAATTTTCACCAAAGTATAGCTAATCAAAAAAGATAGTGCGGGATGAATAGT
>JALXDT010000221.1 GCA_027070475.1 Candidatus Aminicenantota bacterium
GTGTATGCTGGGCGTGTCCAGCACCATCTTTCCAACAGTAAAGGTGAAAACGCTTCTGCTAAATGACGAATATAAAAAGAAACCTTCACCAAAGTAACACTAATCAAAAAAGATGGTGCTGGGTTGACTTTTTTTCATTGTAGTAATAAAGTATATTAAATAATAAAAATAAATTTTAGGAGGAAAATTATGGATAAAGTACTTGAAGGCTTAAAACCCGAAATTTTATGGAAACATTTTGATGAAATCAGGAAAATACCGAGATGTTCCGGTAATGAAGAAGCTATCGGAAATTATATCGTTGAATTTGCAAAAGCCCATAAACTTGATTACACAAAGGATGAAGTCGGTAATATCATTGTTAGAAAGCCTGCCACTCCCGGTAAGGAAAATGCACCGGGTGTTATTCTACAGGGACATATAGATATGGTATGTGAAAAGAATTCTGATGTTGATCACGATTTTACAAAAGATCCCATTAAATTGAAAAGGGAAGGAGATTGGCTTAAAGCTGATGGAACAACACTTGGAGCTGATAATGGAATTGGTGTTGCGGCAGCACTTGCTGTACTTGAAGATAATTCTCTCGTACATGGTCCCATAGAAGCCCTTTTTACTATTGATGAGGAAAGGGGACTTACCGGAGCAGCCTATATAAAACCCGGCTCTTTAAAGGGTAAAATTCTTCTGAATCTTGATAGTGAAGATGATGGCGTTTTTACAATCGGTTGTGCTGGAGGAGGAGATTCCATCTTTACACTGGAAACAGAAACAATTAATCCGGGAAATGAAAAAGCTGTAAGAATTTTTGTATCAGGTTTAAAAGGAGGACATTCCGGAGTTGATATTAACACTGGAAGAGGAAATGCTATAAAGATTGTTGGCAGAGTTTTGTATGAACTGAGAGAAAAGGTTGACTATGAGCTTAACCTTATAGAAGGTGGAGATAAAAGAAATGCAATTCCGAGAGAAGCCTATGCTATTATTGTTTTAAATAAGAAAGATGAATCAGAGCTTGAAAAGATTATTAATTGTGTCCTTTCAGAGGTAAAGGAGGAACTTAAGGGAACTGATGATGGGGTTATGATTGAAGCTAAGGATGAAAAGATGCCTGATAAAGTATTTACAAAAATGGTAAGAGATAAAATTATTAATTCAATTCTCGCTCTTCCCCACGGAGTTCTTGCAATGAGTCAGGCAATAAAAGGATTAGTTCAAACATCTACAAATCTTGCCGCAGTTCATACAAAAGAGAATTCTTTTGAAATTGTTAAGAGTAGTAGGAGTTCAATAAACTCAGAATTAAGATTTGTGTTAAATTCTCTTAAAGCTTTTGCAAAGCTTATAGAGGCAAAAATAGAACAACCTAATCCATATCCCGGATGGACACCGAATCCTGATTCTGAAATTCTCAAGACTATGGTTAAACTCCATAAGGAGATCTTCGGGAAAGAACCTGTTGTTGAGGCAATACATGCTGGACTTGAAACCGGAATTATCGGTGAAAAATTCCCCGGAATGGATATGATCTCATTTGGACCAACTATTAAAAACCCCCATTCTCCCGATGAAAAGGTAGAGATTCCAACAGTAGAAAGATTCTGGGTCCTACTTACAAAAACTTTGGAACATCTGGCTGGATAAATTAAGATATAGAATAGTCTCTCAATTTTAAACTAAAAAGAGAGAATTGAGGTTTGCCCAATTAAAGTAGAGGCTTAAAGAAGCAAATACCTTGCAATTGACATTTTGGTGTAAAAATAATATTTTATAGTCTAAACTATATTCTAAAGGAGGTATCATGGAAAAGACAAGCATTGGAATTATAGGCGGCAGTGGTTTTTATGAAATGGAAGGAGTTAAATTAATTGAAGAGAAAAAGCTTGTAACTCCTTTTGGAAAACCTTCGGATAATTATATGATTGTCGAGATAGAAGGAAAGAGAGTTGCTTTTCTTTCAAGACATTCAAGAGGACATAAGTTCAACCCATCTGAAATAAATTATAGGGCTAATATCTATGGCTTTAAAATGCTTGGTGTGGAAAGGATTATCTCCGTTTCTGCGGTAGGTTCTCTAAAGGAAGAGGTCAAACCCCTCGATATTGTGCTTGTGGATCAATTTTTTGATAGAACAATTAAAAGAAAAAATACATTTTTTGAAGAAGGTATTGTTGCCCATGTAAGCTTTGCCCACCCCACCTGTCCTGTTCTAAGAGAACTTTTATACAGAGCGGGGAAAGAGTTGGGATTAAGTATTCACAAAAAAGGGACCTATATAAATATAGAGGGGCCTCACTTTTCCACCATAGCAGAGTCCAACTCATACAGGAAATTTGGTTTTGATGTAATAGGGATGACAAATGCCACTGAGGCTAAACTTGCTCGGGAAGCTGAGCTCTGCTATACAACCGTTGCCCTTGTCACAGATTATGATTGCTGGAAAGAGGATGAGGAAAATGTTACAGTGGAAATGGTAATAGAGAATTTGAAAAAGAATACTGAAAATGCTCAAAAGCTAATTAAAAAGGTAATTCCTTTGATTCCCGAGAATAGGGATGATTCCTGCGAATGCAAATCAGCCTTAAAATACTCAATAATAACTTCGCCTGACATTATTTCGGAAGAGGTTAAGGATAGATTAAGACTAATAATAGGAAAATACATATAGGAGGAAATAATGAGTCTTTCCATAGGTTCAATTGCTTTTGATACGATTGAAAATGTTCATGGGAAAAGGGAGAGAATAGTAGGAGGCTCCCTTACATACTATGCCTATGCTGCTTCACTTTTTGAAAATCCAAAACTTGTAGGTGTGGTGGGAGAAGATTTTCCTCAGGAAATAATAGAAGAAATGGGGAAAAGGGGGATAGATACAAGAGGAATTGTAAGAGAAAAAGGGAAAACATTCTTCTGGGCTGGAAAGTATTCGGATGATTTTCTTGAAAGAGAAACCATAAGTACAGAACTTAATGTCTTTGAACATTTTGATCCTAAAATACCAGATTTTTACAAAGAGGAAAAGAATGTATTCCTTGCAAACATTTCTCCCTCTTTGCAGGAAAAAGTTATGGAACAATTGGGAGAAAATAAATTTTATGTTATGGATACAATGAATTTGTGGATTAATATTGATAGAGATGGTCTTGAGAAAGTCATAAAAAAAGTGGATGGAATCATACTCAATGATGAAGAAGCAAGAATGCTCACCGGTAAATCCTATATCTATGATGCAGCAAAAGCATTAAAGGAGTATGGTGTTAAATTTGTCTTGATAAAAAAAGGAGAAAATGGCTCTATGCTTTATTTTAACAATAAATTTACCGTTATTCCCCCCTATCCCATTGAAACAGTCATAGACCCCACTGGAGCTGGAGATAGTTATGGCGGTGCTTTTATGGGATACCTTGAAGAAACCGGGGAGATCAATGAAAAAACTCTTAAAAGAGCTATGGTTTACGGGACAATAGTCTCCTCTTTTACAATAGAGGATTTTGGAACTGAAAGATTGAGAAAATTAACCAGGGAAGAATTTGAGAAAAGATTTAAAGAGTATGCTGAGATGCTAAACTTTAACATATGAGAAAAAGCCTTGACAGATATATAGTAAACGAGATTTTACCCTACTTTGGAATCGGCCTTCTTTTATACACATTTACACTCTTAACAAGTAGAATATTTGATCTTACAGATCTTTTAATATCAAAGAATGTTAATATATTAATAGTTATAAAATTATTCGCCTCTCTTTTACCCGGACTTTTGTCAATAACAATTCCTATGGCATATCTGTTTTCAGTACTTATGGCAATGAGCAGATTGTCAGCTGATTCTGAATATCTTGCCATGAGGTCTCTGGGAATATCCCTTAACAGAATCTTCAAACCTGTTTTTTTTCTTTCAATCATAGTTTTTCTTTTTCATATAATGATAACCTTTTATATAGCTCCCTATTCAAATTATACTTTTACAAAAACAATTGTTAAAATTATTCTTGAAAAAACCGGAGAGGAAATTGAACCGAGAAAATTTGTAAGGGGGCTACCGGGAATTACTCTTTATATTAAGGATAAGGGAAAAGATAAAAAGTGGAAAGATGTTTTTCTTTTCAGTCAAATGGATTCTGAAAAAAATAAAGTGCTAATTGCTAAAGAGGGTGAGTTGAGAATAGATAAGAAAGCAAGAGCAGCAGAAGTTAAACTTGTGAATGGTTTTGTACATATGTTTGAAAATAAAAAACCAGAAAACTATACAACTGCAAAATTTTCTTATATTCTTCATCCTCTGGATACGAATTTTTTCTTCAGGAAATTTCATATTTCAAAAAGACGAAGAGATAAAACATATAAAGAATTAATTATAACTTTAAAAAAAGGTGTCATACCCAGAAAACTAAGATTGGCATATATAGCAGAACTTCATAAAAGAGTGGCTTTGCCCTTTTCTGCGATAGTTTTTGCTATCTTAGGAGTAGGACTTGGATTAAGTGTAAAAAGAGGCGGTTTTTCATTAAGCCTGATAATAATAATTGTATATTTTACCGCTTTTTCCTGGGGGGAAAATTTTTCTATAGATGGCTATATATCTCCGTTTTTAGGTTTATGGGGACCAAATATATTTTTCTTAACTATTGGGATAATATTCTTGTTAAATAATAAATTCAAAGAGCTTAATATTTTTGCTAAAAAGGTTAAAGTTGAGTCTGAAGCAATCGAAAATAAAGAGAGATTATCAAGGTTGAAAAAGACTGCATTTAAGATAAAAATACCAAAGTTAAGTTTTAAATACCCGAATATTTTAGATCGCTATGTAC
>JALXDT010000222.1 GCA_027070475.1 Candidatus Aminicenantota bacterium
TTAAAAAACTAAATTTTCCAATCTTTTATATTCTCACAAAAAGTATCTAATAAAAAATTTTTTTGTTAAAAGATTGACTTTAAATTTTAATTTGTTATAATTCATAATGAACATCAAAAAAGAGAGATTTAGTAAAAAATCAAATAATATCTTAGGAGGAGGTATAATATGTCTCTTATTAAAGAGGTAATCGCAAAAGTTAAGGAAAAAAATCCTGCACAGCCTGAATTCCATCAGGCAGTGGAAGAGGTTCTAACAACTTTGGAACCCACAGTTGATAAGCACCCTGAGTTTGTTAAGGCTAAAATCTACGAAAGAATAGTAGAGCCTGACAGACAGATCATTTTCAGAGTACCATGGGAAGATGATGAGGGTAATGTTCATGTAAACAGAGGTATGAGAATTGAGTTTAACAATGCACTTGGTCCCTATAAGGGAGGACTCAGATTTCATCCAACAGTTTATGAAGGAATTATTAAGTTCCTTGGTTTTGAACAGATTTTCAAAAACTCTTTGACAACTCTTCCAATGGGAGGAGCAAAGGGAGGATCTGATTTTGATCCCAAAGGAAAATCAGATGCAGAGGTTATGAGATTCTGCTATTCATTCATGAGAGAGCTTTTCAGACATGTTGGTCCTAACACAGATGTCCCCGCAGGAGATATTGGTGTAGGCGGAAGAGAGATCGGATATCTCTTGGGAATGTATAAAAAACTCACCAATGAACACTCAGGTGGTGTTTTAACCGGAAAAGCCTATGAATGGGGTGGAAGTTTAATCAGACCAGAAGCAACAGGTTATGGTAATGTTTATTTTGCAGCTGAAATGTTAGCAACAAGGGGAGAAACATTCTCAGGCAAAACAGTATTGGTAAGTGGTTCAGGTAATGTTGCTCAGTACACAATCCAGAAAATCAACCAGCTTGGTGGAAAGGTTATCACAATATCAGATTCTTCAGGAACAGTAGTTGACATGGATGGAGTAAAAGGTGAAAAATGGGATTTTCTCATGGAATTAAAGAATGTAAAGAGAGGAAGAGTAAAAGAGTATGCTGAGAAATTCGGAGTTGATTATTATGATGGAAAGAGCGTCTGGGATGTGGTAAAAGAGCAGGGAATTAAAGCCGATGTAGCACTTCCTTCAGCAACACAAAATGAAATCAATGGTGAGCATGCACAGGCTCTCGTCAATAATGGTGTAATATGTGTGTCCGAAGGTGCAAATATGCCTTCAACATTGGATGCTATAAATATTTATCTTGAAAATAATGTTCTCTATGGACCTGCAAAGGCCGCAAATGCCGGTGGTGTTGCAGTATCAGGTCTTGAAATGAGTCAGAATAGCTTAAGATTACAATGGACAAGAGAAGAGGTAGATAATAAACTTCATGAAATTATGAAGAGTATTCATAAAAACTCCCTTGCAGCAGCTGAAGCTTATGGTAAACCCGGAAATTATCTTTACGGAGCAAACATTGCCGGTTTCCTCAAAGTTGCCAAAGCAATGTTAGCATACGGAATCGTTTAATAGCTGAAATATAATCAAAGGGGGGAGAGAAATCTCCCCCTTTTTTTATTTTAGGGGGAAAAATGGATTTAGGATTGGAAGGTAAGATTGGAGTCATAACAGCTGCAAGTAAAGGTTTGGGTAAAGCAGCGGCTGAAGCTCTTGCAAAAGAAAAAGTTAATCTTGCTATTTGCTCAAGGGATGAAAATAGAATAAGACAAACAGCTAATGAGATTTCAGAAAAATATAAAACAAAGGTTTCACCCTTTGTTTGTGATGTCAGATCAAAAGAGGATATTGAAAGATTAAAAGATAATGTTATAAAAGAATTTGGAACAGTTCATATCTTATTTACAAATGCTGGAGGTCCTCCTTCAGGAAAAGCCCTGGACTTTACTCCAGAAGACTATGAAGAAGCTATTAAATTAAATCTCTTAAGTACAATAAATCTTATCTATGCTTTCTTACCTTATATGAGAAATCAAAAATGGGGAAGAATTATTGCATCAACTTCCATTTCTGTAAAGCAACCTATACCCACAATAGCTCTTTCAAATGTTTCAAGAGTTGGAATAATAGCTTTTATAAAAAGTTTAATACAAGAAATCTCCAAAGATAATATAACAGCAAATATAGTGGCTCCCGGCTATATCATGACAGATAGAGTCATAGAATTATTAAAAGTAAGGGAAAAAAATGAAGGTAAAAGCTTTGAGGAGCTTTTAAAAGAATTGGCAAAAAATACTCCATTAAACAGGATCGGAAAGCCGGAGGAGTTCGGAGCCTTAGTTGCTTTTCTTTCTTCGGAATTAGCAGGATATATAAATGGTGAAACAATCTTAATAGATGGTGGAATGTACAAGGGCCTGTTTTGAAAACTTGAACAAATTCTTTTAATATTGTATATTTAACCTTAAATTTTTAGATAAAAAGGAGGGTATTATGGCAAAGCTTGTAGAATGTGTTCCTAACTTTTCAGAAGGCAGGGATAAATCAAAATTAGAGGAAATAAAAAAGGCAGTTGAATCAGTGCCGGGAGTTAAACTTTTGGATATTGACCCCGGAGAAGCAACAAACAGAACTGTCTTTACATTTGTTGGCGATCCTGAAAGTATTAAGGAAGCCGCATTCAGAGCTATTAAAAGAGCATCAGAGATAATAGATATGAGAGAGCACAAAGGTGCTCATCCGAGACTCGGTGCAACAGATGTTGTTCCTTTTGTTCCCCTTGAAGGCGTTACTATGGAAGATTGTGTTGCAATAGCCAAGGAATTGGGAGAAAGAGTCGGAAGAGAGCTTAAAATCCCTGTTTATCTTTATGAAGAGGCTGCAACTACCCCTGAAAGAAAGAGCCTTTCATATGTGAGAAAGGGTGAGTATGAAGCCCTTCCTGATAAATTAAAGGAGTTAAAACCGGATTTCGGTCCCGATGAATATAATGAAGATATTGCAAGAACAGGAGCAACTATAATAGGAGCAAGGGAATTTTTAATCGCATACAATGTTAATCTGAATACAAAAGATAAAAAACTTGCCAATGAAATTGCTCTTAATATTAGAGAAAACGGTAGGTTAAAAAGAGATAGTAATGGAAAGGTTGTCAAAGATCAGAACGGAAAATCTCTTAGAGTGCCCGGTACATTAAAGGCTGTAAGGGCTATCGGTTGGTATATAGATGAATACGGGATAGCTCAGATTTCAATAAATCTATTAAACTATAAAATTACTCCACTTTGGAAAGTTTATGAGGAGGTAAGAGAGCAGGCTGAAAAATTGGGATTATTGGTCACAGGAAGTGAAATTGTCGGTCTTGTTCCCAAAGAGGCAATATATGAAGCCGGAAAATATTATCTTAAAAAACAGAATAAAACAACAGGTGTTCCAGAAAAGGAAATAATTGACATTGCTGTCAAATCTCTCGGTTTAAATTCTGTTTCACCCTTTGAGCCTGATGAGAAAATAATAGAGTATATAATTGCAAAAGATAATTCCACTAACCTTCTTACAAACCTTACGATAAATGATTTTGCGGATGAGGTTTCCGTGGATTCTCCTGCTCCGGGAGGAGGAAGTGTTGCAGCTTTAGGAGGAGCTTTATCTTCTGCCCTTTCTGCAATGGTATCAGCTCTCTCTTACAATAAAAAAGGCTATGAAGATTATAGAAATGAATTTATTAATTTGGGCGAAAAGGCACAAAAGGTAAAAGATGAATTTTTAAAATTGGTTGATGAAGATACAAATGCTTTTAATAAGTTTATGGCAGCAAGAAAATTACCTAAGAAAACAGACGAGGAAAAAGCCGAAAGGGAAAAGGCACTGGAAGAAGCTGCAAAATATGCTGCGGATATTCCTTTAAAAGTTCTTGAAACATCGGTTCTTGCTCTTCAGATAGCAGAAAGAGTCTCGGAAATAGGGAATAAAAACTCAATATCAGATGCCGGTGTAGCAGGCTGGATGGGAAGAGCAGCAGCTGAAGGAGCTTATCTTAATGTAAAAATAAATCTTCCATCCATTTCCGATGAAAACTTTAGAAAGGAGATCATTGCAAAAGCCGGAGATTTCCTTGAAGAGGCGAGAAAAATTAATCAGAGAATTTCTATTAATGTTTTAAAAGCTCTTGAAGAAGAATGAATATAAGAGAAGAGATAGAAAATATAGAAAATAGCTATTTACATCCAAGAGCGACAAAAAACAGTGAAAGTAAAGGAAGGCCTGTTTTTGAAGAAAAGGATGACATAAGACCCCCTTTTCAAAGAGATAGAGATAGAATAATACATTCAAAATCTTTCAGAAGATTAAAACACAAAACACAGGTTTTCATATCACCCACAGGAGACCATTACAGAACGAGGTTAACCCATACTCTTGAAGTATCCCAGATAGGAAGAACCATTGCCATGGCTTTGCATTTGAATGAAAGCCTTACTGAGGCAATTGCTCTAGGGCATGATTTAGGGCATACGCCTTTCGGCCATTTTGGGGAGGAAGTTTTGAACGAGCTTTCCGATGAAGGGTTCAGACATTATGAACACAGTTTAAGGGTTGTTGATAAACTTGAAAATGAAGGAAAAGGATTAAACTTAACTTATGAAGTCAGAGATGGGATTTTAAAGCATTCAAAAGGTTTCGGAGATATATTCGCTCCTGAAAAGATGGCTGAAACACTTGAAGGGCAAATCATAAGATTTTCAGACATAGTGGCATATGTAAATCATGATCTGGATGATGCAATAAGAGCCGGTTTGATAAAACATGATGATATTCCAAAAAGACTCAATAAGATCCTTGGCAAGACAAGAAGAGAGAGAATAAATACAATGGTAAGAGATATCATTTTTACGACAAAAAAATATGATTATGATTATATAAGAATGAGTGAACCGATTTATGAGGCGACCGTAGAATTAAGGGAATTTCTAAAAAAATATGTTTACAAAGAAGAGGAGCACGAAGCTGAAAAGAGTAAAATAATGAAAATCTTAAAAGACCTATTTTATTATATTATGGAATATCCGGATGAATATATAGAGAAATTTCCCGAAGGGGATAGTGTAAAAAGGAGAGTAATAGATTTCATTGCCGGAATGACAGACAGGTTTGCAATAAACCTCTATGAAAAACTGTTTGTTCCAAAACCCTGGAGTAAATTATAAATTTATAACTATTTACCCGCAATAAGGCTAATTTCAACCCTTACATTCTTAGGCAGTTTTGCAACCTCAACCACAGCTCTTGCAGGATAGGGAGGTTTGAAATATTCCTCATATATCTTGTTTAGCTCTGAAAAAAGATTCATATCCGAAAGATAGACATTTACCATCAATACATTTGAAAAATCAAGGTTTTCCTCTTTAAGAACCGCTTGCAGGTTGGAAAATATCTGTCTTACCTCTTTTTCAAAATCTCCCTCTATTAGAGTGCCATCAGGAGTTAATGGAATTTGGCCTGAAGCAAAAACAAAATTATTGTAAAATACTGCCTGAGAATAGGGGCCTATGGCCTTTGGAGCTTTGTCTGTTTTAACCTCTTTTTTTGACATAAAAAACTCCTAATTTATTTTGTTTTTAAAAAATTTACAATATTCTTTAACAACACAGATCTCACATTTGGGTCTCAGTGGTGTGCAAACACTTTTCCCATATAAAACAAAAATTGTATTTATCTTACTCCACCATCTTTCCGGTAATACCTTCATAAGTTCCATTTCTGTTTCAAGCGGGCTTTTTGTTTTAACAAAACCAAGACGATTGGAAATTCTGTGTACATGAGTATCAACGCATATTGTATTTTTACCAAAGCTCAAACTTAAAACAAGATTTGCTGTCTTTCTTCCGACTCCGGGTAGTTTAATCAATTCTTCAAAAGTATCGGGGACTTTTCCATTATATTTTTCAATCAGAATCTTGGCTGTTTCTTTCAAATATTTAGCTTTTTGTCTGTAAAATCCTATTGGTTTTAAAATAGTTTCAAGTTTTGTCTGCCCGATTCTTTTAAGGTCCTGAGGTTTTTTCACCCTTTTAAAGAGTTTCTTGCAAACAACCTCTGTTGTTTCATCCTTTGTTCTTGCGCTTAATATAACTGAAACAAGGACCAAAAAAGGGTCCTTTGTTTCCTCTTCCACTCTTTCACCGAATGGAAGAGAACCTTTTACTTTTTTTTCTATTAGAGTGAGGATTTTTTCTACTTTATCCTCCTCTAATGTTTTATTTTCCTCGTCCAACTATTTTTTCTCCGAAAGATACTTGTCTATAGCAATAGCTGCATCTCTTCCATCACCCATTGCAAGAATAACCGTTGCTCCTCCTCTCATAACATCACCGCCTGCGAAAACTCCGGGTATGGATGTTTGCAAGGAATCATCAACCTCTATTTCTCCTCTTCTCTTTATCTTTAAGCCTTCTGTTGTATCCGGAATCAATGGATTAGGTTTTGTTCCCAAAGCTACAATTGCCACATCAGCTTCAATAATGTGCTCAGTGCCTTCTATTGGGATAGGTCTTCTTCTTCCGGAATCATCGGGCTCTCCAAGTTCCATTTTGATGCATTTAATCCCTTTTAACCATCCGTTTTCATCACCAACAAATTCAATAGGTTGGGTGAGATAAATAAATTCAATTCCCTCTTCTTCCGCGTGTTTAATTTCCTCTATTCTTGCCGGCATCTCTTTTCTTGTTCTTCTATAGAGAATCATTGAATGTTCTGCTCCCAGTCTTTTAGATGTTCTGACAGCGTCCATAGCAGTGTTTCCTGCTCCAATCACCGCTACCCTTTTACCTCTGGCAATTGGAGTTTCATATTCTGGGAATTTATATGCTTTCATAAGGTTTACTCTTGTAAGATATTCATTTGCAGAGTAAACACCATTTAAATTTTCGCCGGGGATATTAAGCATCCAGGGTAATCCAGCTCCTGCGCCTATGAAAAATGCCTCATATCCCTCTTCTCTTAATTCATCTATCGTAGCTGTTCTTCCAACAACAAAATCAGTAATAATTTCAACTCCCATCTTTTTAAGATTTTCAATTTCATGTCTAACTATCTCTTTTGGCAACCTGAATTCGGGAATACCGTAAATAAGAACTCCGCCCGGCTCATGGAGAGCTTCAAATATTGTTACATCATATCCCATTTTTGCAAGATCTCCGGCAGCTGCAAGTCCAGCAGGCCCTGAACCTATGATTGCAACTTTCTTTCCTTTCTTTTCTTTTGGTTTTACAATCTCCGCAGCATTCATCTTTCTTTCATAATCAGCCACAAATCTTTCAAGATGTCCTATTGCAATAGGTGGTTTACCCATTTTTATATATATGCAATTTCCTTCACACTGCTCTTCCTGAGGACAAACCCTTCCGCAAACAGCTGGTAATGAGTTTGTTTCCTTAATTTTCTTCGCAGCATCCAAAAATTTTCCTTCTTCCACTAATTTAATAAAACTTGGAATTTTAACTGCAACAGGGCAACCCATCACACAGGTTGGGGAGGGACAATCAAGACACCTTTTTGCCTCCAATATAGCCATTTCTTCCGTATAACCTAAATTTACCTCTTCAAAAATCTTATTTCTAACATCAGGTTCTCTCTCAATCATATGAACTCTATCTATTTCTCCTCTTGCTTTGGCCTTCATACTCCTTCTTAAATCGGCTCTCCACTCCTCTTTTCTTTCAATATTTATTTCATCTATTATTTTTTGGATATTTTCCTTTGACATTTTTTCTACCTCCTTTTAATTTTTCTTCCCGTACTGGGATAAAACCTTTTCATAGGCAATCTTTTCCTGTTCTCTGTACACAGTTTGCCTTTTCAACATATTATCCCAATCAACAAGATGTCCATCAAATTCAGGTCCATCCACACAGACAAACTTTGTTTCTTTCCCAACTGTAACTCGGCAGCTTCCGCACATTCCTGTCCCGTCAACCATAATTGTGTTCAAACTTACAAGAGTGGGGATATTGTATTCCTTAGTTAAAAGTGAAACAAACTTCATCATTATCGCAGGTCCCACAGCAAGAACCATATCCAGCTTTTCTCCTTCATTTATAAGCTTTTTGATTGCATCGGTAACAAGTCCTTTTTCACCGTAGCTTCCATCATCAGTCATTATTATAACCCTATCAGAGTACTTAGCCATTCTGTCTTCAAGAATAAGCAATTCCTTTGTTCTTGCTCCTAAAATCGTGATAATTCTATTTCCAGCTTTTTTCATTGCAGCAGTAATTGGAAGAAGAGGAGCAATACCGACACCTCCTCCTACACTTACCACTGTACCCCAATTTTCAATGTGTGTAGGTCTTCCTAAAGGTCCCACCAAAGAATAAATCTCATCACCTACATTTTTCAAAGACAACTTAAAAGTAGTTGCCCCTATAACCTGAAATATGATTTCAATCCAGCCTTCATCAGGAGAAGAATCAACAATGGTAAGAGGTATTCTTTCATCTCCTTGGGAAGGAATAAGAATAATAAACTGCCCTGCTCTTCTCTTTTTCGCAATTCTCGGAGCAATGACTTTCATAGAATACTCATTTTCCGCAATGGTATTCTTTTCAATTATTTTATACATATAAGTCCTCCTAAATATTATAAAATGAACAGCATATAATAATATAAAATCCTTTATCTGTCCACTATTTAACTATTCTTCAAAAATCGCACCAATTTATTTAAATTAATTTTAAAATGATAACCACTACTTTCATATTTATCATTTGATCAGATTTTTGCTGGTAGAAAATTAGATAGCATGAACCGTACAGTTTACGGCTCAATACCATACAAACCTCTTCAGTCAAAGAACATCCTCTCTTTTTCTGGACACCGTTGAATTAGGTAAATTAAGCTTGACAACAGAAGATATTATTAGTAAATTATGTGTTAATCAATAAAGATTGTAAGGAGATTATCATGACACAATTACAGGAAGCAAAGAAAAAGAATATAACTAAAGAGATGGAGATAGTTGCTGAAAAAGAGAGTATTCTTGCCATAGAATTAAGAGAACTTATAGAAGCGGGAAGAGTTGTTATCCCGGCTAATAAAAACCACAAAAATCTTGATCCGATAGGTATTGGTGAAGGTCTCACAACTAAAATTAATGCTAACATTGGTACTTCAATGGATTTTCCTAAGAAGGAGAGAGAGCTTGAAAAACTAAAGGTAGCTATTAAATATGGAGCTGATACGGTTATGGATCTTTCCACAGGAGGAAAAATTGATGCAATAAGGAAAGAAATAATAGAAAATTCTAAAGTTCCCATTGGTACTGTTCCTATCTATCAAGCTGCAATAGAAGCAATAAAAAAGAGAGGCTCAATAGTTGATATGAAAATAGAGGATATGCTTGAAGTTATAAGGAAACAGGGGGAAGATGGAGTTGATTTTATGACAATACATGCAGGTCTTACCTCCCATGCTGTGGACAGAATAAAAAATCAAAACAGAGTTATGGGAGTTGTTTCAAGGGGAGGCTCTTTTCTCTTTGCTTGGATCCTTCATAATAAAAAGGAAAACCCTCTCTACGAACATTTTGATAAAATTCTTGATATTGCTGAAGAGTATGATATTACAATAAGTTTGGGGGATGCTCTAAGACCCGGTGCCATCTATGATGCAACAGACAGACCTCAAGTAGATGAACTTATAATTTTGGGGGAACTTGTTGATAGATGCAGAGAAAGAGGTGTTCAGGTTATGGTTGAAGGACCTGGACATGTACCCCTTGATCAAATAGTGGCAAATGTAAAATTAGAAAAGAGAATCACAAGAGGAGCTCCCTTTTATGTTTTAGGCCCTCTGGTAACAGATATAGCTCCCGGCTATGATCATATAGTAGGAGCAATAGGAGGAGCAATTGCTGCCTCCGTTGGAGCGGATTATCTTTGCTATGTAACAGCGGCAGAACATTTAGGGCTTCCTGGTACTGAAGAGGTTAAGGAGGGTGTGATAGCTTCTAAAATAGCTGCTCATTCGGCTGATATTATGAAAGGAGTTGGAAGAGCTGCTGAATGGGATTACAAGATGTCTGTCGCAAGAAGAGCTCTTGATTGGAAAAAACAGAGAGAACTCTCTCTTGATCCCGAAAAGTTTGATGAGATTAGAAATAAGTATAAAACAGCTTCTGACGCATGTTCTATGTGCGGAGATTTTTGTGCTTTGAAAATCGTTGATGAGTATTTCGGGATTAAGAGAGATGTTTACAAAAAAGAGCTCTAAGAAAAAGAATCTAAAATTTGGTATTTCAGTAATCCCTGAAAATAGTAAGCTCAGTATAGAAGAAAATATAGAGTTTGTAAAAAAATCAGGCCTTGATCATCTCGAAATTGCTTTTGTAAACGGACTTTATCTATCAGAAAAGAGAGCCTATGAGATCAATTATACTGCGGCTGTTAATAAAATTTCCCTCTCCATCCATGCTCCATATTTCATAAACCTGAGCTCTCCTAAGAAAGACATAGTAGAAAAGAGTAAAGAGCTTTTGTTAAATGTAGGAAGATTTGCAAGAACAATGGGGGCTGAAGTAATAGTATTCCACACTGGTTTTTATTATGATAGCCCTAAAAATACATATGACAAAATAAAGAAAAATATTGAAGATATCAAAAAATCATTTGAAGATGAATTTCTTTCGGTAAAATTAAGTCCAGAGACAATGGGGAAAAAAAAGGAGTTCGGAGATTTAGAAGAGATTATCTCCCTCTCTCAGGAAGTGAAAAGAATATTCCCATGTATAGATTTTGCCCATATCCATGCCCGAACAAAAAGATTTAATTCCTATGAGGAATTTAACAAAATTTTAAAAAAACTGGAAAAAAGATTAGGAATAGAGTATATTAAAAATATGCATATACATATTTCCGGAATAGAGTACAATGGAGAAGGAGAAAGGTATCATCTTAATCTGCTTGATTCAGACTTTAAATTTGATGAATGGATAGAAGCTATTAATGATTATGGGGTCGAGGGTATTGTAGTAGTGGAAAGTCCGGAGCCAATTCCGGATGCATTAAGATTAAAAAAGCTTTATTATGATAAACCATGATTCTAAAATTTTTTGGAGTTAGAGGTAGTTATCCAGTTTCAGGAAAAAATTTCATTAAATATGGGGGGCACACGCCTTCAATACTTATAGAAAATAGTGAAACAGCGATAATATTTGACAGTGGAACAGGAATAATTGAGGCAGGAAATTACATTAACCACAATAAAAAAATCAATGAAATCTATATTTTTGTTTCCCATCTTCACTATGATCATATTCAAGGATTACCTTTTTTTAAACCTTTTTTTAATAAAGACTCAAAGAAGATAAAAATCTTTGGTCCAAATTTCACAGAAGATAGCTTTGAATTACAGATTGAGAAATTTTTTGCATCTCCATTTATTCCTTTCTCTTTAGAATTAATTAAAAAGGAAAACAATATATCTTTTCACACATTCAATTCAAAGAAAGAAACAATAAAGATAAAAGAAAATATTAGAGTAAAAGCTGAATTTAATAAAAACCATCCAAAACATGGAGTTTATATGTTCTCAATCAATTCAAATAAAAAAAAGATCACATATATTACAGATATCAATATAACTGAATCTATTTTAAAAAGTGTCGTAGAGTTTGCAAAAGACTCGGATATATTAATATTTGATTCATTTTTCACAGAAAAAGAAAAAATAGAGGAACCAGAAATTGGTAATTTTGGTCACTCCTCTTTTGAGGATGGAATAAATTTAAAAAAATTATCAAATTCAAAAAAATTTTTCTTTTTTCATTTTAACCCAAATTGTACGGATGAGAAACTTATAAAACTTGAAAAAACCTATTGCGGAAAAGAAATAAAAATGGCAAAGGAAGGTTTGGAGGCTAAATTATGAAAATTAAATTTGGTACAGGCGGATGGCGAGGCATAATGGGAAAAGAGTTTACCTTTAATGCTTTAAGACTCATTGTTCAAGCCTTTTCAAACATTTTAAAAAAAAGCTATAAGGGTGAGAAAATCACAATAGCCCTTGATTATGACAGTAGATTTTTTTCAAACCATTATGCATATGAAGCTGCAAGATTATTTACAAGAAATGATATAGAAGTATTCTTTCCATCAAGGGATACTCCTATTCCCGCACTATCCTATAAAATTATAAAAAACAATTTAAAAGGAGGAATGATAATTACCGCCTCAAATAACCCTCCCCTATACAATGGAGTAAAACTTTTATCAGAGAATGGAGCTTCATTAAGTGAAAATAGTCTGAAAGAGATTGAACAGGAAATAGAAAGAATTTCAGAAGATTTTAAATTTGTCCATCTTTATCCTAAAGAAGAATTAATAAAGCATAAAGATTTTGAAGAAGCTTATCTAAACTATTTAACCAGAGAATTTGACATAAAATTATTAAGAGAACAAACTCCTAAAATTGTTGTTGATCCCCTCTATGGCTCGGCAAGAGAGTATATAGATAAATTTTTTATAAATAATGAAATCTTTGTAGAGACAATACATAATTTTAGAGACCCCTATTTTGGTGGAACTCTTCCAATTATAAACAAAAATAATCTTAAAGAGCTTTCTATAAAGGTTATCACCACTAAAAGTGATGTAGGAATAGCCATTGACCTTGATGGTGATAGATTTGGAGTTTTGGATGAAAAGGGGAAATACATTTCCCCAAATATAATAATTCCAATCATTATGGAATACCTAATCAATTCGAGAGGAACAAGGGGGAAAATAGCCAAATCAATAGCCTCTTCCACTTTAGTGGATAGAGTGGCTAAAAATTATAATTTAGAAGTCATAGAAACACCTGTCGGAGCAAAACATATTTCCCATCTTATAGTTAATGAAAAAGTTTTGTTTGGAGTAGAACAAAGCGCTGGTTTCTGGTACAAGCCTCATTTAAACGAAAAAGATGGTATTTTCGGAGGATTGGTTGTGTCAGAGCTTCTTGCTTATTATAAAAAACCTCTTTCAATATTAATAAAGGAGTTCTTTAAAAAATACGGAAAACTAATTTCTATAGAAAGAAATTTTCCAATAACCAAGACAAAACTTGACAAATATGAACGTTTTTGCCATATTAATAAAGAGAGGATAGCTGATAGGAAGGTGTTGAGAGTGAAGAGAGAAGATGGGATCAAATTTATATTGGAAGATGAGAGTTGGGTTCTTGTAAGAAAGTCAGGGAATGAACCCATTCTAAGATTTTATGCAGAAGGAAAAAGTAAAAAAGAAGCAAACTTTTTGCTGAAATCCTTAATATGGGAATTTCATAATGTATAAAGAAGAAAACGAGTGGACATTAAAGAAAAAGATAATTTTAGGTATTGCAATTTTTATGGTATTAACCTTTTTGATAACATCATTTTTCGGAAGAAGGGGGATTGTAGAAATATTTAAATACAAAGATGAAATAGCCCAATTGGAGAAAGAGGTAGCCATTCTCAAAAAGGAAAAGAAAAAATTAGAGGTTGAGGTTAAAGAATTGGAGAAAAATAGCATGGCTGTTGAGCCTATAGCAAGAAAAGATCTCTGGTATAAGAAAAAGGGTGAAATAGTAATAGTTTTTAAAGGGAAAGAATCAAATAGTGAAAAATAAAGGAATCGTATTCTTTCTTCTACTCTCCTTTTTTATCTTACTTAGTGTCAAAATTTCAAGAGCATCCGTAGTGGAAATTAAAATTAACTCTCCTATTCATTCTGTGACAGAAGAATACATTGTTAAAGGAATTGAATATGGGAATAAAATAAATGCTGATCTTATAATCCTTAAAATAGACACCCCAGGTGGTCTTGACACCTCTATGAGAAAAATAATAAAAACTATTATTAATTCAAAAGTCCCTGTATCGGTTTTTGTTTATCCATCCGGAGGCAGAGCAGCCTCTGCAGGTTTTTTTATCTTACTCTCTTCGGATATTGCTGTAATGGCAAAGGGAACAAACACAGGCGCTGCTCATCCTGTGGCTCTATTAAGTAAAAACAGTGATAAGACAATGGGAGAAAAAGTTCTCAATGATGCAGTGGCTTATATTAAAAACTTAGCTGAAAAGAGAGGAAGAAATATTAAAATGGCTATTGAAGCCGTTAAGAACAGCAAATCTTATACAGACAAAGAAGCTCTTGATGGGGGACTAATCAATTTTATTGCTGACAATAGCAAAGAATTAATAAATAAAGCTAATGGTAAAGAAATTAAAAGATTTAACGGAAAGCTTGAGAGGATAGATATTAAAGATAAAAAAATTATTTTCTATGATATGAGCTGGAGACAAAAATTCTTAAATGTAATAGCCAATCCATCATTAGCCTATCTTTTATTAATGCTTGGACTATTGGGGCTTTACTTTGAATTTAATCATCCCGGAGGTATAGTCCCCGGTGTATTGGGAGCCATTTTTTTACTTCTTGCAGCTATGTCTTTTCAGATATTGCCTGTCAATTATTCAGGCTTATTTTTAATAATTCTTTCAATAGTCCTTTTTATAGCCGAGATAAAAGTTCAGGGTTTTGGTATTTTAGGAATTTTTGGGGTAATTTCACTTGTGTTAGGCTCAATTATTTTAATAGATGCACCCATTAAGGAGATGAGAATGCCATTGTCATTTGTTATTCCAACATCATTGCTTTTAGCTGCTATTTTTGTATTAATTCTTATTTTAGTTGTAAGAACTTATAAAACAAGAGTTAAAACAGGAGAAGAGGGAATAATAGGAGAAATCGGAGAAGCAGCTACCTCAATAAAAAAAGAAGGGAAGGTTTTTGTTCACGGAGAGTGGTGGAATGCAAAATCAGAGGATTCTATAAAAAAAGGTGAAAAGATAAAAGTTATTGGAAAGGAAGGGATGACTTTAATTGTAAAAAAAATAGAAGATTGATAGGGAGGAAATAATGGCAGAGTTTACAGGAATTTTGATTTTTATTCTTTTGTATTTTTTATTTACCTGTATTAGAATCTTGAAAGAATATGAAAGAGGAGTAATATTCAGACTGGGTAGAGTATTACCTAAACCCAAAGGCCCAGGTTTAATCTTTTTACTACCTTTCGGAATTGATAAGATGAAAAAGGTTGGGTTGAGAACCATAGTTCTTGATGTACCTTCACAGGATGTAATAACAAAGGATAATGTCTCTGTCAAAGTAAATGCTGTTGTTTATTTCAGAGTAATAGAACCCATTAAAGCAGTAATTGAAGTTCAGGATTATATGTATGCGACATCTCAGCTTTCTCAGACTACTTTAAGATCTGTCTTAGGACAGGTTGAGCTTGATACACTTTTATCAGAAAGAGAACATCTTAACACAAAAATTCAGGGGATTATTGATCTTCACACAGACCCATGGGGAATAAAGGTCACGATGGTTGAAATTAAATATGTTGATCTACCTCAGGAAATGCAAAGAGCAATGGCAAAACAGGCTGAAGCTGAAAGAGAAAAGAGAGCTAAGATTATTCACGCAGAAGGTGAATTAAAGGCTTCTTCCCAACTGATGAAAGCTGCTGAAATTATGGCTCAAAATCCAATAACAATTCAATTAAGATATTTACAAACCTTAACTGAGATAGCAACCGAGAAAAATTCCACAATAATCTTTCCTCTTCCACTTGACTTACTTGAACAATTTTTAGGAAAAGCATTTAAGAAAAAATAATGAGTGATAGAATACCTAAAAATGAATATGAAG
>JALXDT010000223.1 GCA_027070475.1 Candidatus Aminicenantota bacterium
CCTGAAACCTTGGGATTTTTAAGGAGAATTTCTGTAAGTTTTTTATACCTCCTTATAAACTCCTCTTTTGTTTTTGGCTTTTCTCCATATCCCCAGGCTTTTTTATCTTTTGTATCAGGTTTCCAGAAAATACCACCATACTCACTTACAAAAATAGGTTGTTTATTAGGGAGAATATTTAGTTTACCGAATTTTTTTAACATAAAATTGTCAAGATTATTAAGATGTTCTGTGAATTTCTCAGGGCTCTGTGTGTAATCATGATAATCATAAATATCAGGTGAGACATAATGAATTCCGCCTGATGTATCAATTATCAACCTTGTAGGGTCCATTAATTTTGTAAATTTAAAAACATCAATTATAAAATCTTTCTCTTTTGGATCTCTCCAGACTTCATTCAAGGGACACCATCCTATTATTGAAGGGCTGTTAAAATCTCTCTCTATAGCTTCTTCCCATTGCTTATAATATATCTGAAAAGCTTTCGGATTGGTTTTATCCAGACCCCAATCTCCGAATTCTCCCCATAAAAGTAATCCCATTTTATCCGAAAGATATATGAATCTTTTTGAAAAAACTTTCTGGTGAAGTCTCGCACCATTAAAACCCAATTCTTTTGTTAATTGAATATCCCTCCTTAACTCTTCATCAGACTTTGCTGTGTAAATTCCATCCTGATAATAACCTTGATTTAGAACCATTCTTAAAAATATTGGCTTATCGTTTAAATATATTTTCCCATTCTTTGCCTCTATCTTTCTCATTCCAAAGTATGAATTCAGATTATCTATGATTTCTCCCTTTCCATTCTTTATTATAACAATAATTTTGTATAAGTATGGATTGTCGGGTGTCCATAATTCAGGTTTTTTAATTTTTAAGGTACTCATTAAATGCTTGGAAAATTTTAGTTCTTGTTTAATTTTATTCTTACCCTCAATTATGATTTCCATTTTACCGTTTTCAAGGGGTTCTCCAGCAGAAAATAACTCCAGAGTAACTGTTTTATTATCAACATCAGGATAAACTCTTAACTTTTTAAGATATGTTTTTCCCACAGCTTCAAGCCAGACTGTCTGCCAGATTCCTGTAACTCTTGTATAATTAGCCCCTCTGGATTCATAGGTGCCACTCTGTTTACCCGCAGGCTGAAGGTGACTTCTGACATAGTCTTCTGCTTTAACTATAATAGTATTATCTCCGCTTTTTAAAAATTCTGTTATATCAAAGCTAAAAGGAGTAAATCCTCCGACATGCTCTCCGACTTTTTTGCCATTTATCCAGACCTTTGTGTGATAATCCGAAGCTTCAAAGTGCAATAAGATTCTTTTGTCCTTCCAGTTCTCAGGTATTTTAAAAGTTCGTTTATACCAGACTGCATTCATAAAATCCTTTACTCCGATTCCAGAAAGCTTACTTTCAGGAGGAAATGGTACCAGTATCTTTCTATTAAATCCCTTTCCTTCAATCAACCCTCTTTCTTCTCCACTATTACCCCAATCAATTGAAAAATCCCAGCTGCCATTCAGGTTAATCCAATTATCTCTTTTAAAATCCGGACGGGGGTGATTTTTCAGAGGAATAAAATTCACAGTAAAAACGAAAAGGGAAATCAACAAAAATAATTTTAAGATTTTTAATTCATTGATTTTTTTCATCATCAAGCTCCTGAATTTAATATTATAATAATAATTAGGTTTAATTAAAAAATCAAGTTAACTTTTAGTTTAAACACTGTTATTAATGAAAACATTGGTAAGGATTTTTTATAAAATATCTTAAAAATTCAATATATGGTATTATTTATTAAAGAAAATAAAGAGGGAGTTTTTATGCCTGAGAGTGTTGAGTTGTTTAACAAGATTGCAAATCACTATGAATTGTTTAACATACTCACAAGTTTCGGGGTAGAAATATTGTGGAGAAAGAGATTAAAAAAATTTATCGATGGGAAAAATAACCTGATTCTTGATTTTGGGGTGGGAACAGGAGTTTTTTCAAAAGAGGTTAAAAACAAGGGAATTATTATTGGAATTGACCCATCCCTGAAGATGATAAAAAGAGGAAGAGAAAAGAGAGGCTTTATTAAATTTGTGAACTCTTTCGGAGAGAATCTTCCATTTAAAAACAATACCTTTGATTATGTTATTTCCGCCTATGTTATGAGGAATCTGGAAAACCTTGAAAATGGGTTAAAGGAGATAAAAAGAGTTTTAAAACCGGCAGGTTCTCTTATAGTTCTTGAGTTTTTCCCGCCTCAGAATACTTTTTTCAAATCCTTTTTCAAAATATATCTTGGCAAGATTGTTCCCTTTTTCTATAGGTTTTTTCAGGGTTCAGCTCTTCCTGTAAACTATCTTTACAATTCTATCTACAATTTTATGAGCAAAGATGATTTTAAAAGCTTGCTTGAAAAAACTGGATTTGCTAAAATCAAAGAGAAGGATTTAGTTTTCAGGATTTCTTTTTATATAAAAGGAGTTAAAAGTGGAGAAAGCTAAAAATATTGTCAAACTTTTAAGGGTCCATCAATGGATTAAAAATATATTTATTTTCTCCCCTTTGATTTTTTCCAAGAATTTTTTTAATCTTAATGATTGGAAAAATATATCTCTAACTTTTATAGGGTTTTCTCTCGTTGCTTCTGCCTCTTACATTTTAAATGATTTAATAGATATTGAAAAGGACAGGCTACATCCTGTGAAAAGAGAAAGACCACTTGCATCAGGAAAGATTTCTAAAATAGAAGCCATTATACTTTTTATGCTGTTGTTTGTTTCCGGAGCTATTATTAGTTTTTGGGTAAGTAAAGGAGTTCTTATTTACACTATGTCATATTTTTTCTTAATTCTTTTTTATTCTATTTTACTCAAAAAACTTGTTTTTATTGATATAATAATAATTGCAATAGGTTTTGACATAAGAGCACTTGTGGGAGCTTATGCGATAAATGTTAAGCTTTCAGCCTGGCTTGTAATAGACCTTTTTCTTCTGGCTCTATTTCTTGCTGCAACAAAAAGAAGACAGGAACTGGTGAAGTTGGAGGAAGGAGCTAAAAGTCATAAAAAGGTTTTATCCTATTATTCCCTTTCAATGCTGGATCAAATAATCCCTATTCTTACATCAACAACATTAATTTCCTATATTATTTATACTCTTTCTCCAAAAATAAAAACTTACTTTGGAACAGAATACTTTTATATGACTATCCCCTTTGTAATTTATGGGATTTTTAGATATCTCTATATTATTTACAATGAGGATACATTCGGTGATCCAACCTATCTTTTGATACATGATCTTCCATTAATTATAGATATACTTTTATGGGGGATAAGTATACTCCTTTTAATTTATGTGTTTTAAAGAAATATTTTTTTAATAAAAAAATATGAAATAAAAGAAAAGAAGTTTAAAGATAAGTTTTGAAGACAAAAATTTTATCTCTGTACTCTTTTGGAATTTTTACAATCATTTCTCCCTTACTTGTAGAGATTTCAAGTTTTTCACCTGAAAGCATATAATATTTGTTTTTTTTAGGGAATATTTTTTTCAGGGAAATTAAATTTGTCTCCTTGTCTTTTTCGGGCATATAAAAAATATAGACAGTCTTTCCTTTTTGAGTAAACCTTATATTATCAAATCCGTAAATAGTAAAAGGCTTTGTGCCATAAATGGCTTCTCCGTATTTTTTAATCCAGAGTCCTATCTTATTGAGGATTTTGTAAGCTTCCTGATCCCAATCTCCCTCTGGGGATGGTGCTATGTTTAAAAGCAGGTTTCCTCCCTTTGAAACTATGTCTATTAATAGTCTGATGATTTTTTCTGAAGGCTTATATTCAGGATTTTTAACATAGGACCAGCTTTGAGTCATCGGAATACATGATTCCCATGGGTAAGGGATAATGTTATCAGGAACAGTATTTTCCGGAGTAAGATAATTTTGATTTTTACCCTCCACAGCTCTATCAACCACTATTATGTCCGGTTGAAGTTTTCTGACCTTTTTTACAAGTTCATTCATTCTGATATCCTGAGATACAATTCTCTGTTTAATGAAACCTGTTTTTGTTTTGCTTATTTGTTCTTTATAAAAATTTTTAATCTCCTTTTTACTCCTCTTAGCTACCCAGCCTCCATCAAGCCATAAAATATCAATCTTTCCATAATTCTTCATTAATTCCAGAATTTGATTGTGGGTATACTGAACAAATTTATTCCATAACTCAGGATAGATGGCGGGATCATAGTTAACATTTCTATCAAAAGGAGGGAAATAGGGGTTCCAGTAATATTTTGAATGCCAATCGGGTTTTGAAAAATAGGCTCCTACCCAGAAGCCCTCTTTTCTGAAACTTTTGAATATCTCCTTTGTAATATCAGCTCTTTTGTTTTTACTGAAAGGGCAATCTTTTGCTGTTATCTTATAATCTGTGTACTTTGAATCATACATACAAAAGCCATCATGGTGTTTTGTTGTAAAAATGACATATTTCATACCGGCCTGCTTTGCGGCTTTTGCCCATTTGTCAGGATTAAATTTTACCGGATTGAATACTTTTTTAAGTGATTCATACTCTTTTTTGTATAAAAAATAATTATTTGGAGATTTTCCTCTCTTTCTTTTACACCAATCATAATCTTCAGGAGAAAGTGCCCATGATTCAACAATTCCCCACACGCTGTAAGTCCCCCAGTGCATTAAAAGTCCGAATTTAAGATTCTGCCATTTTTTTATTTTTTTCTTTATTAAAGGATTTGGGTCTGGCACA
>JALXDT010000224.1 GCA_027070475.1 Candidatus Aminicenantota bacterium
CTCCTGAATATGAGCTCATTGGGAAGATTAATAGTAAATTTAAAAAAAGTGGGAAGAGTTCTTCATCTTGAATTTTTGACAGAAAATGAAGATTCAAAAAAAAGGTTAAGTGAAGAAATCGATTCTCTTAAAAAGGGCTTATCACCTTACTTTGACTCTATTTTAACAAAATTTAATATTTCAAAGGAACATGAATTTGAAGAATTTTTTGAAGAAAGAATTGATTCCAAGGAAAGTGCAATAGATATAAGAGTTTAAATCTTGGCTTTTAAGGCTTTTTTTGCTGAATCATACAGATATTTGTTTATTTTTTCTGTTTCGGGCTCAACCTTTAAGAATCTTTTCCACATCTCTTCGCTTTCCATACAAAAATATATAGGTAAATCCTCTGCACCATATTCTTTTAGAAATCTTATTATTTCTCCGTAAAGTTTTTCTCTAAGAAGAAAGGGATAGCGATACTTTTTATCAAAACCTTCTATGAGTTCTCCCTTTAAAAGGATTGAATGGGGATGATTATCCTTTATTTGCCATCTTAAATCCTTTGTAAATCTTAAAGAACCCAAGCTTATCCAGGCTATTTTTTTCGGAGAAATTGAGTCGAATATGTTCTTTATAAGAGTTTTATAATTCTGTTCCCAGTTTTCATGTTCAATCAAAGGATCAAAGTGAATCCCCACTGCATAGCCCATTTTAATGAGTTTTTTCATAGCTTCGATTCTCTTCTGCGGAGTTACTGAGTAAAGCTCTTCTCTTTTTAATTGTTCGGGATTTAGAGAAAAAGAAACGATGATATTTTCATTCTTATTTAATTCCGGGAAGTTTTCTATGAAATCTGTTTTTGTTTTGAATTCAAAAATAATATCTTTGAATTGTTGAAAAAGATTTATAAACCATTGTGAAAATGGATAAAGTTTTTCCCAGATCAGAGAATCTGTCAATTCTCCTGTTCCTATTCTTATATATTCGTGAGATTTTTTGTAATCAGTTATCTCATTCTTCAATTTATTAATATTAACGAACAGAGTAAGAATAGGGTATGTTAAATATTCTTGAAGAATGCAGTAGGAGCAGTTTAAAGGGCAGTTATAAGCAAAGTTGATATTTTTGTATCCGCAGGACACATATCCCGGAGTACAGGGACAATCCTTAATAAAATTCCCGGGGAATGTTGATATTAAAAGTGCTCTGCTTTTCTCTATCTTCCCGGAATTTAGTTTTTCTCTTATTTGGTCAAGAGTGGAAATTTCGTATTTTCTCTCTTTAATAATATTTTGTGTGATTGGATATTTTAATGCCTCCTTTGAAACAAAAAGATAATCAATCTTCAAATACGATTTCTAATATTAATTGAGGTGATTCAAAAAAAGGAGAATGTTTTAATTTCCCCATTTTTATTTTTTTATTCAAAGTTTGGAATTTATTTTCTAATTTAGCTGTAAAAGGAAAGACCTCTTTTTTCAAAGATTCCAGTATCTCTTTTTTATTTTCTTTTTCTAAAAAAATTTTAATCTCTTTTTCCTTTTCTTTTATTCTTAACAGGAGATCTATGAGAATTTGTTTTTCAGATCTTGTAAAATGAATATTTCCAAAGGTTTTGGAAACAAACTCCAACTCTTTATTGTTAAAAAATCTTAAACTTAAAGCACTTTTTTTATCTAACTCTCCAGTGTCAAGATAGATATTTATTATTTCAGGATAATCTCTTTTAGCCATATTTTTCAATTTTTCATTGTTAAGAATAGATTTAATAAAGGAATATTTTCTCAGATCGCATTGAAAAATTTCTGCTTTTCTGATTATGTTTATTTTTTCGTAAAGGGACAGTTTTCTTACAGCTAAATTTTCTTTTACATTAAGAAGTATCATTTCGCATGGAGATAGACTCTCTTCAAAAACTATTGCAGGAATGTCATTCAGAAAATTTTTTCCAATTGAAAAACGGCGAAAACCTGAAAATAGGAGAAAACCTTCTTTTCCATTTGTAGTAAGTTTGACGGGATTTATTATTCCAAACTTTTTAATACTCTCTATGAGATTTTCTGGGTTATAGTTTAAGGATAACCTCGTGTCTGCTTCTTTAATTAAATTAATTGGGATTTTCTGGATTTCCATTAATTTATTTTGATGAAATCTCCAGTTTCAACTCAATTTTTTTTATTAAATCTTTGACTTTTATTTCTATTGGAATGATCAACTTATTTTTTTTGATTGATATATCATTCGATAATTTTACATTAATGTCATCTTCATTTAACTTCTCAGAACTTTCCTCTTCCTTTTCCAAAACGATTTCTTCATTTAACTTCTCAGAACTTTCCTCCTCTTTTTCTAATACAATTTCTTCGGAGGGAACTGCTTCCCCGGCGAAGAGCTCAGATAAATTCTCCTCTTCTTTATCAAACTCTTCAGCTAATTCTGATATTTTGTCTATTGGAATTGGTTCATCCTCTTCTTCTAAAATATTCTTACTTTCAGAAACAAGTGTTTCATCTATTCCCGAATCATTTTCTTCTTTTTTCTCTGCCTCCATCTTTTCTTCTTTTTTTAATAATTCTTCTGCCTCTTCAATATCAGAATCCTCAAGTTCAAGATCGTATTCATCAATAGGAGTAATTTCATCAATATCTTCCATATTAATTGTAGGCTCATTATGAGAAGAAAAATCATCTTCGGGAATAGCTTTTGATGGAGAAGATGGCTCATTAGAATGTTTATGTGACTTTTCCTCTTTTTCTATTTCTTTTGAAATATCCTCTTCTTTAAAAATTATTGTTTCCTCTCTCTCTGAATCGGATTGGAATTTATATCTTCTTTTTACACTATTTATAGTAAGCTCAAGAGCTTTTCGAAGAGTCTCCATAATACCTTCGCCTGTTATAGCTGATGTTTCAAAGTATGGATAATTGTTTTCATTTAATTCCCTGTTTAAAGTTGAAACAGGAAGAATATTCGGAAGGTCTCTTTTGTTGTAAGCAAAGACAATTGGAATTTCTTCAACTTCAATATTATTAACTTTTAAATTTCTAAATAAACTGCTCAGGCTTTCTTTGTTCGCATCCAATGCAGTTTCTTGAGAATCCGCTACAAAAACAACTCCATCTGTTCCCTGTAGAACCATTCTTCTTATTTTTTCATAAAAAACCTGTCCGGGGACTGTGTAAAGCTGAATCCTTGTGTTAAAGGATCCAATTTTCCCTGTTGTTATCGGAAGAAAGTCAAAGAAGAATGTTCTATCACCCTCGGTCGCAAGGGTAACAATTTTCCCCTTATTTTTTTCCGGCAAGTTATCATATATATATTTTAAGCTTGTAGTTTTTCCAGAAAGTCCGGGACCGTAATAAACAATTTTTATGGTCATTTCTTTTAAAGGATAATTTATTAATGCCATCTTATTCCTCCAATTACAAAGTTAAAATAACATTTAAATGAAATCTCGTCAAGTTTTCAAATAGTTCAAACTGTCTTTCTTATGTGATTAGCACTTTTTGCATTTGTATAGGAAAATAGCTCCAAACGAAATTGAATCTAATATTATAAGGAGTAGTCCTCCCAAAAAGGGAATGGATTTAATAAGTGTTATAATGATGAGCCCCATCGCAAGAATTAAAGCTGAAGGTAAATTTTCTAATTTAATGATTTTTGAAAAAGAATAACCAAAAATAAAGCTCATACTTGCCCTGCCTATCCCCTTTAAGATTAATATCAAAAGAGCCATCAAGATTAAAAATGGAATTCCAATTAAGAAAAGGCTTAAAATAGCAAAAATCAGTATGAGGAATATAATTAAAAGATAAAAAAGAATACCAAAGCCGAAGCTTTTTCCAATTTTTTCTTTTATATTATTTGCTATACTTTCAATTTGATCTGGTGTTAATGCGTAAACAACAAGAATAAACACATACCAGAAGAAAAAGGATAAAAGAAGAGAAAATGTCATTTCTGATGATGATTTGCTTATATTTAATTTTGCGAATTTTTTTATCTCTTTGACTGATCCTAATTTAGTAATTGCTCCTCTTATTTTAACACTGTTTGCTTTTTTTAATTTACTTGAGATCAATACTATGTCACCATTTACAGTAGAGTTATCTTTAATTTCTACTGTTGACCATATACCAATAATATCTCCCTTGATTTTTCCCTTAAGTGAAATCTTTCCTCCGATAATCACAATATCTTTTTCAAAAGTTCCTGTGTACTCTGAATTACCACCGAATTTAATTATATTATCTTTGTAATTGTTATTGTTTGTTTCTTGAGATTGAAGCAATCCCATTGGGATTATAAATAAAATCAGGGAAAATATAATTAATCTTTTCATTTTCTCCTCTTTAAAATAATGTCCTTTTTCCAAATGCTTATTCCTAATAAAATAATTGTAAGGATTGTGAATTCTGCTATTCTAAAAGTATTAAAGTGATTGTTCAATTTAATTATTGGTGACTCCAAGACGATGAAAAGCAACTTTTTAATAACATGTAACATTTCATTGAAATTTGATACTCCATTCTTTATAAAAAAAGCAATATTCACTTTCTTAAAAATCAAATTTATTATGGTATTAATGCCTTTTGTAGAGATTAAGTAAAAAAGAATTGCAGCGATGCTTGAAAAAGCTATAAATAGAGAAATGAAAAGTTCCTCCAATTTTATTTTTTTCTTTACCATTAAACTTTCCATTATATTATTTAAAAAATTCTCAGCTGTTTCAATAAGAATGGGGATTTTTACTGATTCTTTTACTTCTACTCTTTCTTTTAATT
>JALXDT010000225.1 GCA_027070475.1 Candidatus Aminicenantota bacterium
TTCATGGTGAATTGCCCCTATATTATGGTTCATAATTTTGCTTAGGGCTAAATTGTTTATTTTTAGAATTAAAAATCAATTTTTCAAAAAAACCTATTGACAACATAAAAAATATTTGATAATAAGAAAATATGGAAGATATGGGCATTTTAATTGTAGGTATCAGAGGGGGAGAAAAGCTAATATATATATATATATATATGCAACCTTTTAGACAATTTAATAAACAAAACAAATAAAAACCAAAGAGCAATCAACAAAAAAGAAAACAAAAAAATATCAGAAGACTATCCTTTAACAAAAAAATTTTTCTTACTTTTTAAATTAATTGATAATAAATGCTTTATTGTTAAGAATTTTAATCTAAAAAATGAAATATATTTTAAAGGGGGTTAGTATGAAGTATAAAAAATTCGTAGTTTTATTAGTTTTTGTTTTATTTGTTTTTATTACAAGCTGTAGCAATACCTGCAAAGATGAAAATGTCACGATGCTTTTGAATGGAACAGGCTATTTTCAAACAGAACCGGTTAAAACCGAACCTAAAATTAAGTGGAAATATCAGATCGGTGATGCTAGTGACCCTATCGGCGGAGCAACAGTGAAAAACGATGTTTTATTCTTTAGTGATTATAGTAGTATATATGCTGTGAATGCTAACACTGGTAAAGAGAAATGGAAATTCAACGGAGTGTCATCATACTTAGAACCTATTGTAGCTAATGGAATAGTTTATTATGGAAGTAGTAATAAATTTTATGCTATTGATGCTAAAACAGGACAGGAAAAGTGGAATTTTAAACTTAATGAGGGTGATGGACATATAAGCACTGCAGCAGCAGTAGCCTGCAATAGTGTATTCTTTGGTACTTTTAAAGGTTATTTATATGCTCTAAATACTAAGGATGGAAATTTTAAATGGAAATTCAAAGTTGATGAAAGAAATTACTTCCAGGCGTTAATAAATGGTGCTCCGTTAGTAAAGAATAATCTTGTCTATTTTACTGGAAGTAGAAATCTTTATGCTGTAAACATTAAAGATGGCAAATTAAATTGGAAAACTAATATGAGTGCTGATATATTAGTCGAATATAATGGGTATAACAATATTTTCCCAGTTTTAGATGATAAAAATATTTATTTGGGAAATTCTGAAGGTAATTTTTTTGCTATTGATTTAAAAACAGGGTTAAAGAAATGGAAATACAAGGCAGAAGGTGTAATAACATCTCCTGCAATAGCAGATGGAATAGTTTATTTTGTTAGTTGCAAAAGCTCCAATGTTAATAAAACCTTTTTATATGCACTTGATGCAGAAACAGGGGAAAAAATCTGGAAACTGTCATACAATACAGGATGTGATAGTGATGAATATTATCACTTACCACCTACTGTAGCTGAGGGAGTAGTTTATTTTACGCATAGACCTAGCAAAATAAATAACAATTCTGATTATTCTATTGTTTATGGTATAACTTTTATAGAAGCTATAGATGCAAAAACAGGAAAAAAATTATGGAGAAAAAGTTTAGGAAAGGTAGCAATTAATATGCCTTACATTTTAGTAAATAAAGGTGTTATATATATTGGAATAGATGGAAAAATTTACGCTTTACAATAATTAAACAGATAATTTTAAATATACAAAATTTGGTAGTTAGTTATAAAAAAATTTATAATAGGAGGTTTTTATGTGTTATGGGATTCACCCAAACGAAGAATTAAGAAAATTATTTAAAGAAAAACCATATCAGGGACAAGATCCTGAAAAAGCAAAGATTATTTTTCTTAATACAGATGCAAATTATCCCGAAGGATTAACAGCAGATCACAAATTTTTTAAATACATAAAAGAGTACCATAAAGATGGAGTTTCTTTCTGGAAAAAGTATAAAGTTCATCATCCGTTTTTATTAGATGAATATCCTTTTAGAACTGGAGGGTTGAAGTTTCATGGAAATTTTAGATGTTTATGTCTTGATAATTCATATGCAAAGTATATATCCTTTGTTGAATTACTTGATGTTCCCACATATGGAAACAGAAGTAATAATAATAATATGAACATTTTTTATGAATTGATAAACGAAAATCACCTTAAGGGGATAGATGATTTGGTTTATAGTGATTCTGGCAAATTAATCTTTGCATCAATAAGATCCAGAGATGCTTTTAATTTAATGAGAGATATAAGAGAAAGATATGGAGTATTTGATTGGCTGGATGAGGTGGAAAATAATAGAAACAATTACAAGGGGATAAAAGATATACAAGAAGTAAAAGTTAAAAGCAATAGTATAAGAATAATCTATCACTTTTCAGCAGCTCAGATACATGCTCAAATTCCTCATATAAGAAAAATCATAGATGATTGGTTATAAGTTAAAAAATAAAAAGTAAGAAAAAATACAACTATTCTGATGTTTAGTTTTATAAAAATGATTAATTGAAGTGTAAAATCCTGTTTCAGATGGACAAGATTAGCTTTGGGCCCATAGCATTGAGCTGAATTGTGAATTAGGAATCGGAGAATGAAGAACGGAGAAGCGAAAAACTTAACCACAAGTTTCAAATTACTACCTCTTTCTTTCCTACGGAAATGAAAGAATGTTGCAATTAGAAATTAACTCAACAAGAAAACTTCATCAAAGCTACACTAATCAAAAAAGATAGTGCTGGATGAATCGGTGTAATATATTGTAGGGGCAATTCATGAATTGCCCCTACAGATATTTATTGCGATTCGCCATTTTTTTTAAAATAAAACAAATCAAAATAAAAAATAATTAATCACAAGAAATTACCCACATTCCTTGTGGTTTGCTCAAGGCTCAGTGCTCAAAGCTCAATGCTAAGTTATCCCCCCCTTTCTCTTGACTATTTTGGTAAAAAATACTATCTTAATAGTTAGTGTAGGAGGTTAAAATGCATATAAATGAACTGTTAAAAACAGCGATTGAGAGAGGGGCTTCCGATTTACATCTGAAGGTTGGAAATTATCCAATAGTTAGAATAGATGGAAGATTACATTTTCTTACCGAACTTAAAAGACTTATGTCAGAGGATACTATTGCCTTGGCTTACTCAATAATGAGCCAAAAGGATAAACAGAGATTTAAAGAGAGAAATGAAATTGATCTTGCTTATTCTGTTCCGGGACTCGGAAGATTCAGAGTTAGTATCTTTTATCAGAGGAATACAATAGGAATGGTACTAAGAGTAATTCCTACGAAAATCAAATCAATAAAGGAATTAAATCTTCCGATTGTCCTTGAAAAAATTGCAAAGGAGGAGAGAGGGCTTATCCTTGTTACGGGAACAACGGGTTCCGGGAAATCAACAACCCTTGCTGCCATGGTTGATTATATTAATACATACAAAACAGCAAACATAATTACAATTGAAGACCCTATTGAATTTTTACATAGAGACAAAAAAAGTATTGTTAACCAGAGGGAAATCGGAATGGATACTTCCTCCTTTTCTTCAGCATTAAGGGCTGCTTTAAGACAGGATCCTGATGTGATTCTTGTGGGAGAAATGAGAGATCTTGAAACAATTGAAACAGCTCTTTTGGCTGCAGAAACAGGACATCTTGTATTAAGCACACTCCATACTCTTGATGCGATAGAGACTATTGACAGAATAGTGGCTATGTTCCCACCATACCATCAGAAACAGGTCAGATTACAGCTTGCAATGGTTCTAAAAGCTGTTATCTCAATGAGACTTGTTCCAAGAGCGGATAAAAAGGGAAGAGTTCCCGCAACGGAGGTAATGGTAAACACTCCCTATATTCAAGATTGTATTATCAATCCTGAAAAAACAAAGTTTATTAAAGAGGCTATTCAGAAGGGTGTTTCTCAATACGGTATGCAGACTTTTGACCAGTCTCTATATTTTCTTTGGGAGAAAAAGCTTATTACTTATGAAGAGGCACTCAGATGGGCATCCAATCCAGATGAATTTAAACTTAAAGTTATGGGGGTTCAGTCAACTCAGGATACTGCTCTTGAAGAGATGGAAAAATTGATTACGGGAGGAACAGAAGACATCCATGAATAGTAGTGAAATCAGATCTGTTTTTTTAAATTATTTTAAGAATAAAGGCCATAAGATTGTGAAAAGCTCAAGCCTTGTTCCGGATAAGGATCCTACTCTTTTGTTTACTAATGCCGGGATGAATCAGTTTAAAAATGTATTTTTGGGTATAGAAAAGAGAGATTATAAAAGAGCCACATCCTCACAAAAGTGTATGAGAGCCGGCGGAAAGCACAATGACCTTGAGCAGGTGGGGAAGACGGACAGACATCACACGTTTTTTGAAATGTTAGGAAATTTTTCTTTTGGTGATTATTTTAAGAAAGAGGCTATTGAGTTTGCATGGGAGCTTTTAACGGAGATTTACAAAATTCCCGCTGAAAAACTTTATATAACTATTTTCAAAGATGATGATGAAGCTTTTAATATCTGGAATAAAGTGATAGGGCTTTCCGAGGATAGAATTATTCGAATGGGAGCAAAGGATAATTTCTGGGAAATGGGAGATACAGGGCCATGCGGTCCTTGTACAGAGATTCACTATGACAGGGGTGAAGCTTTCGGAGATTATAAATTAGGGGAGCAGGAAGGTGAAAGATATATTGAAATCTGGAATCTGGTTTTTATGGAATTTCAAAGGGATGAAAAAGGGAATTTAACACCCCTTCCTTCTCCTTCAATAGATACAGGTATGGGACTTGAACGTCTCGCAAGTATTTTGCAA
>JALXDT010000226.1 GCA_027070475.1 Candidatus Aminicenantota bacterium
CACTTACATTAAAATCATCTTCAAGAGCATCTCTGAATTTCTTTTCGCTGCTTTTAATAATTTCTTTTACTTCAGGATTTTCCTCCTTTTCTTTGAAAACAGTTGTTTTTAAATCATAATAGAAATTATAGACTCTTTCCACATTCTTGGTTGCCTGTTTGAGAGCTTCCATTGTAAAGTTGAGAGTTTTTCTATAGTGGGTTGAAAGAAGTAAAAATCTTATTGCTTCAGGTTTATATCCGATTCTAAGAAGATCCCTAAGTGTATAAAAATTACCTTTGGATTTTGACATTTTTTCCCCGTTTACAATAAGATGGTGAATATGAATCCAGTAGTTAACAAATTTTTTTCCTGTGGCTCCTTCTGATTGAGCTATTTCATTTTCATGATGGGGAAAGATATTATCAACACCTCCCATGTGTATATCAAAGGTTTCTCCAAGATATTTCATACTCATGGCAGAGCATTCAATATGCCATCCAGGTCTTCCATCTCCAATTTCAGTTTTCCAGAAAGGTTCTCCTTCCTTTTTAAATTTCCAGAGAGCAAAATCCTGAACATTATCTTTGTCATATTCATCAACCTGGATTCTTACACCTTTTTTTAGATTGTTCACATCAATTTTTGAAAGTGCTCCGTAATTTTCAAATTTTGAAATATCATAGTAAATAGCATCCTCTTTAATATAGGCATAACCTTTATCAAGGAGTTTTTTGATAAGTTTCACCATCTCATTTATATGTTCGGTGGCTTTCGGGTAGAACTCCGCTCTTTCGATTCTTAAAGTATCTATATCTTCAAAAAAAGCCTGTGTATACTTTTCCGTATACTCTTTTAAAGTAATTCCCAGTTCTGCTGATTTTTTTATAGTTTTATCGTCAACATCAGTAATATTCATAACCTGAGTGACTTTATATCCAAGATATTTAAAGGTCCTTCTTACAATATCCTCAAAAATGTATGATCTGAAATTTCCGATATGAGCATAATCATACACGGTAGGACCGCATGTGTACATGCGAACTTCTCCTTCACGGAGAGGTTTAAATTCAACGATTTTTCCCGAATAGGTATCATAAAATTTCATACAGTATTTTACCTAATATATATGTGTTTTTCAATCAATCTTTTGATAGGAAAAGAATAGGATTATCTCGTAAAGTAAAGAAAGTGTTTTGGAATTGCTTCTAAAAATGTTGAGGCTTCTTTTATATGTGTTAAAAAAAGTCTCTTTTTTGCTCTTGTCATTGCAACATAGAATAATCTTCTCTCTTCTTCTATTAAGCTTTTGTCATCTTTGGATAAAAAATGTGGCAATGAACCATCTTCCACTCCGGCTAAAAAGACGGTATTAAATTCAAGCCCCTTTGCAGCATGAATTGTCATCAGTGAAACCTTTGTATCAGAGGTTATATCCTCTACCTGTTCTCTTAAAACCAGAGTGGTGATAAAAGAGGCAAGATCTCCGCTAAAATTTGAGGCAAGCTCTATTAATTCTTTAACATTTTCCTTTTGTGTATTGAATGGGTCATCTTTTTTTGAAAGAGCTTTTAGATATTCGGTTTTTTCAACAACTTCAGATATTAAATAGTAGACGGAAGAATCCATATTATCCTTTAAATGTTCAATAAGATTGATAAAATCTTTTCCTTTGGGTTTTTTCAAAGCTCCGGAATTTATAAGTTCTTTTAGGGCTCGGTAATAGGAAGAAATCCCTTTTTCTTCAGAGAAGGAAGTTATTGTTTCCAATGTCTTTTTCCCGAAACCTCTGTTTGGAAAACTGATAGCCCTTATAAAGGAAGGGTTGTCTTCTTCATTGTAAGCAAGTTTTAAATAGGCTGTTATATCCTTTACAACTTTTCTATCGTAAAAGCTTAAACCTCCCACTATTTTATAGGGAATTCTATAGCTCAAGAGTGAATCTTCTATAGCTCGTGATCTACTATTTATTCTATATAAAATACCTACGGGGAAAAAATCAGGGTTTTCGATATTATTTTTTATAGTTCCTGCTATAAAAGAGGCTTCATCTTCCTTTGTTTTTGAGAAGAAGACAATAATTCTATCTCCTACTGTATTGTTGGTAAAAAGGGTCTTCCCGATTCTGTTTTTATTCTCTTTTATTACAGAGGAAGCACTGTTAATTATAATTTTCGTTGATCTGTAATTTTCTTCCAGCCTGATTATTTTTGTATTCGGGAAATCTTGGGGAAAACTTAAGAAAATATTCATATCCGCCCCTCTCCAGGAGTATATGCTTTGATCCTCATCGCCGACAACTGCTATGTTTCCATTGCTTATTAATTCTTTTAGGAGTTTATACTGTTCAGGGGATGTATCCTGAAATTCATCAACAAGGATATATTTGAATTTTTTTCTGTATTTTTCCCTGATTTCAGGAAATTTTTTGAGACTTGTGTAAGTCTGAGAAATAAGGTCATCAAAATCCAGTGCATCTCTTTTTTCAAGTTCTTTCTGATATTCAAGGAAAAGATCAACAAGCTCGGAGGAGAGAAAATTTATTAGAATTTCCCTTTTATTTAATATTATCCCTCTTTTCTTAAGATTAGAAAAATTGTTTATTATATCTTTAAGTCTGTCTTTGGAAAGATTTAATCTTTTTCTTTTGATTATTTCCTTTAAAATGCTCTTTTGATCAGCTCTGTCTATTACAATTGTCTTTTTACCTTTATGAATTTCATTTCTTAAAAATTTTAAACCAAATGCATGAAATGTTGATATCCAGAGATTATCTGCCTTTAAACCTGTTAAAAGCTCTACTCTCTCTCTCATCTCTTTTGCAGCTTTGTTAGTAAAGGTCAAAGCCAGAATTTGAGACGGAAGAGTGTTCCTTTCTTCTATAAGATAGGCTATTTTGTGTGTTAATACCCTTGTCTTTCCCGAACCTGCACCTGCACTGATTAAAAGAGGAGAATCAAAGTACAAAACCGCTTCCCTCTGCTTTTCATTGAGGGAAGATAATATAGAATCTTTCATATATTAGTCTTCCACTTTTGTGTAAAACCCAATCCTATCAAAAGGATTCACAATACTTGTGGCAATATTGGTTAGGTGGGAATTAATCCTTTTTAGATATCTTGTATATAAAGCAATTGTAACCGCCTCAGACGGCGTTATGCTTTTATCTTCCTCTTTTATAAGGGAAAAAAGTATTTCATCACATTTACTTGAAACTTCCTTATGCTCTTCCATCTTTTCTCTTGCGATTTTTTCATCCGAATTTTTCAGAGCTTCAATAACCGCCGGAAATTTATTTTCAACTATTGTTTCAAGTTTTTTTATTGTTTCCTCGTAAGATCCGGCAATCAAACGGTGGGGATGATGTTTGGCAAGTTCGGCTATGTTTTTTGTATAATCTCCTATTCTTTCAATATCTATTACAATACTGACAAGGACAAGGCCTGCATTCAGAAAAGTAGAACCTGTTACGCTTAGGTTTATTAAAACCTTTTTTCTAACTTCTCTTTCATATTTATTGATAAGTTTATCATGTTTATAGACATCACACTTTATTTCGGAAGAATCAGAATTTCTTAAAGATTCTTTTACAGCTTGAAACATTTCAAAATCTTTCTCAAGCATTGTGAGAGATTCTTCAAATGCCTCGTCTATTAAATTCTTACCCTTAAAAAAGCTTACCAATTCCTTAAACATTGTTTACCTCCAAATAAAAAATATTGCTGCGGGTATTAAGAAAAACACGACAAGTATATATATTATAGGGAAAAGTTTAAATTTTATTGAAATTTTGGCAAAAGTTCTTGCCAGAAAGATAGGAACTTTTTTAAATGGATACAAGATGGTTATTCCCAAGACATTAAAGGATAGATGGGAAAAAGCCACTGTAATAGCTGCAGGATTGCCGGTTGCCAAAGAGGCTAAAATGGCTGTTATTGTAGTTCCGATATTTGCTCCCAAAGTATAGGGGAAAACCTGTTCCAAAGTTAATATCCCTGCAGCTGCGATAGGAACAATCAAAGAGGTGGTGACCGAAGAACTCTGTACAATTGAAGTAAGGATTAACCCTAAAATTAATGAGTATGCAGCATTTTTGAACATTACCTCAGAGAAGAAAACCTGAGCTCTTCCCACTATTACTCTCTTAATAACCTTTACAAGAAAAGTTAATGCAACTATTAGTAAAATAAAAGATATAATAGCAGTTATATATCCATTTTTATTAACAATATCAACTATGAAGTGGACAACAGGTTTTGTTATTATTTTTATTGGGCTTGAAACCTTTATTCCTCCTATTCCTTCAAAAAGTTTTTCTAAAAAGGAGGCTACCCTGCCAAGAATATTAAAATAAACCTGCAAAGGTAAGAGAATAATAACCGAAAGAATATTAAAAATATCGTGAACAACAGCTGCAGCAAAAGCTCTTTCAAATTCTTTGTTGGCTCTTATATGTACAGTGGAAACTATTAAATTTGTGATAGTCGTTCCTATATTAGCTCCCATAATCACAGGTATTGCATGGGTTATATCTATTGCACCTCCTGCCACCAGAGCAACCACCATTGATGTTGTTGTGGATGAACTTTGTATAATTGCTGTTGCCAAAGTTCCAACCAATAAACCAATAATTGGTGAGTGGGTTGCTGAATGAATAAGATTTCTTGCTGTATCCTTACCGATTAATTTAAATGAGTGCCCTAACATTTCAATTGCAACAAAGAATAAGTAGAGCAAAAAAAGAATAGCAACAAGATTAAACAAAGAATATAAGAAT